>JANNGN010000763.1:0-8333 GCA_031403895.1 Rubrivivax sp.
GGTCGGCAAAGGCGGCTCGGGCAAGACCACCCTGGCGGGCACCCTGGCCCGCGTGCTGGCGCGCCGCCAGCAGCGGGTGCTGGCGATCGACGGCGACCCCAATCCGAACCTGGCGCTGACACTGGGCATGGCGCGCGCCGACGCCGACCAGATCCGCTCGATCCCGTCGTCGCTGGTTGAAAGCGTCACCGGCCCGACCGGCCAGACCCTGCGCCTGACGATGGAACGCAGCCGGCTGCTCGGCGAGTACGCAGCCCAAGCGCCCGACGGCGTGCAACTCATCGTGATGGGCAAGCCCGCCGACGGTAGCGCCGGCAGCGGCTGCATGTGCGCGTCGCACCGCGCGGTGCGCGGCCTGATTGCCGAGATGAGCGGTGCCGGCGAGTACACGGTCACCGACATGGAAGCCGGCCTTGAACACTTGAAGCGCGGCACCGCGCGCAATGTCGAGGCGATGCTGATCGTCGCCGAGCCCTATTACCGCTCACTCGAAGCGGCGTCGCGCACCTTCTCGCTGGCCAACGAGCTGAAGATTCCGCATGTCTATGCCGTGGCCAACAAGGTGCGCAACGAAGCCGACCACGATGCCATCGCCGCCTACTGCAGGCAGCACGGCATGCCGGTGCTGAGCGAGGTGCCGTTCGAAGAACGCTTCGTCGCTGCCGAGCAGGCGGCGCAGTCGCCCTTCGACTTTGCCGGCGGCAGTGCGGGCTTGCGCGCCATCGAAGCGCTGGCCGACCGCCTGGCTGAACTCGGCTCGCGCACGCCGGCCTGAGGCAGGCTGCACGGCATCACAACACAAGACATTGCCCATGCCCATGCGCCTGACTCCCCGCATCGCACTCGCCCTGTTGCTGGCCGCTGCTGGCAGTGCCAGCGCAGTTGAAGGCACCTTCGGCCTGGCGGCCATGGTGCATACGCCCGACTGGCCCAACAACGCCGACGTGCTGCCCTGGGACGGCAAGAGCAGCGGCGAATTTGTCTATCGCGCCATTCCCTGTTCGGGCAACGCACCGATGAACAACATCTCGTCCAACCTGCCGACCTACAACGCGCTGATTCCCGGCAGCCGTTCACCGGCTTCCACACGCTCGCACCCTTTCCGCTTCAGCGTGCGCGACGGCAGGATGAACGGCACCATCCAGCTCACGGTGTGCAAGCTCGGCCCGGGCCCGACCAAGGACGACATCGCCGACGCCTCCCGGCCGCGCATCACCATCCAGTTCCAGGCCCAGGCCAATTTCCGCGGCGCCGAAGAAACTGTGTTCAGCGGCGCCTTCAAGGTCGCGGGCGGCACCGGGCGCTATGAAAAACTCAGCGGCGAAGGCACCATCCGTGGCTACTTCATGTGCTTCGACCCCAAAGGCTGTGCCGAGGGCAACAAGGGCTACTTCCGCGACATGCAGTACGTGCTCGAAGGCAAATTCTCCGACCCCTCCTTCAACCCCTAGGAGTCCAGATGCACCACAAGGTCGTGTCCATCGCGCTGCTGCTTTCAGCCCTGGTCTGCAATGCCGCCTGGGCCTGCGGGCAGGTTGCTTGCGACGAACCCGCAGCTCCCGGCAAGAGCGTACACATCCGCGGTTATGGTTATGGCTTCGAAGGCGGCATCCGCCCGGTGACGCTGCGCTGGGTCGCCACTGGTGGCATCGCGGGCACGACGCAGATCGACGGCAATGGCGACTTCTCAACGCAGGTCGTCGCCCCCGACAGCCCCGGCATGCACCAACTCGTGGTGACGGTGGGCGACGCCGACCCGACGCCCGTCAACGTCACGGTGCCGGTGCTGCTGCCGTGGTACCGCCAGCCGTTGGCCGCGCTGGGTGCGCTGCAACTTGAGCTCGCATCGGCGCTGGCCGGGTTGCTGATGGGTGGCTCGGTGGTGGCGCTGTATCTGCGGCGCAGCCGTCGGCGCCACGGCGCCGGGGTGCCGGGCTGACTCTGGCTGCACGTCGGCGGCGTGGGCACTGAGATGCGCCTGCGCGGCATCGCCTGGCTGGCGGGTCTGGCGGTCCTGGCGCTGAGCCTGGGCGTGCCAGGCAGCGCCAGCGCGCAGGTGCGCGGTGGCACGGCGGTCATCTTGGTGCAGGCCGACCCGGGCACCTGAGCCCCGCCATCTCGACCGGCTCGCATGTGCATGCGGTGGCCGATTCGCTCTACAACGCGCTGGTTGAATTCGACCGCGACCTGAAGCCCCAGCCCGATCTGGCGCAGCGCTGGACGGTGAGCGAGCGCGGCACCGTGGTCACCTTCCATCTGGTGCACAACGTGAAGTGGCACGACGGCATGCCCTTCACATCGGCCGATGTGAAGTTCACCTTTGAAGAAGGGCTGCTGAAGCACCACGCGCGCACCAAGGCCGGCATTGGCGCGGTAATTGCAGCCATCGAAACGCCATCGCCCGACACCGTGGTGTTCAGGCTGCGCAAGCCTTATGGCGCGCTGCTGCAGTTGCTCAACGTTACTGAAGCGCCGATCCTGCCCAGGCATCTGTACCAGGGCACCGATCCGCTGACCAACCCGGTGAACCTGAAGCCTGTGGGCACCGGCCCCTTCAAGTTCGGTTCGTACCGCACCGACCAGCAGATCGTGATGGTGCGCAACCCGGCCTACTTCAAGGCCGGCCTGCCCTACCTGGACCGGCTGGTGTTCCGCATGGTGCCCGACAGCAATGCGCAGACCGTGGCGCTGCTGGCCGGCGAGGCCGACTACCTGCCGCTCGTCAGTGCGCCCGACGTAGAGCGGCTGCGCGCCAAGAGCGATCTGACGCTGGTGCAGACCGCCTTCGGCACCGGCGGCGGCAATTGCATCAACACGCTGGGCTTCAACCTCGACCGCAAACCGCTGTCCGACCTGCGCGTGCGCCAGGCCATTGCGCATGCCATCGACCGCGAGCAGATCCTGCGCGACGTGCAGTTCGGCCTGGGCAAGGTGCCGAGCGCGCCGATCTCGTCGGGCCTGGCCTGGGCGCATGCGCCGGGTCTGCTTTCGCGCTACACGCACAGCGCGCAGCGCGCCGCCGAGTTGCTGGATGCCGCAGGGCTGCCGGCCGGCGCCGATGGCGTGCGGTTCAGCCTGGAGCTGCTGCACTTCCCCACCTTCAACCGCAGCGGCGAGGTGCTGCGGCAGAACCTGGCCAAGGTCGGCATCAAGGTCGTGCAAAAGCCGCTGGACCGCGCCGCCTTCGTCGAAGCGGTGTTTGCGCAACGTGCCTTCGACCTGAACATCAATTCCTACTGCAACGGCGCCGACCCCGACTCGGGCGTGCGCCGCATGGTCGTGTCCAGCAACATCGGCAGCGTGCCCTTCTCCAACGCCGCCGCCTACCGCAACCCCGAAGTGGACCGTCTCTTCGCGCTGGCCGCCGAAACCGACAACCTCGACGAGTGCGTGCGCCAGTACGCCACGCTGCAGAAGATCATTGCCGACGAGCTGCGCTACTGGTGGCTGACCGAAACCGTGGTGATGACGGCCTGGCGCTCGCGCTCGCAGGGCTGGCAGCCCTGGTCGGGGCAGGTTGCCGAGCGTGCCTGGCTGCGGCCCTGATCGCGCCTGGCATTGATGGGCGCCCCCAGGCCGACGATTACGTCGTCCGCCCCCCGAGGGGGATGAGCAAAGTGGCCAAGCAACATTTGCTCAAGAGCGCACTGGCGACGGTGCTGCGCGCGCTGGGCTCGCGCCTGCTGGCGTGGCTGGTGATCCAGGCCCTTCTGTTCGCATTGGTGCAGTCCGCGCCGGGGGGGCCGGCGGCCGCCCTGGCCGGTGACTTTGCCACCCGCGAAACGCAGGCGGCAGTCACACGCAGCTTTGCGCTCGACCGTTCTGCGGTCGAGCAGTTCGTGTCCTTCGTCGCCCGCATGGCGCAGGGCGACTGGGGCATGTCGTACCACTTCCGGCGCCCGGTGGCGGGGCTGATCGCCGAGCGCATGGTGCCGACGCTGCTGCTGATGCTCAGCGCCTTGCTGATCGCGCTCGTCGCCGGCCGCGCGCTGGGCTTGTGCAGCGGCGCACCCACGCGGCGGCAGCGTCGTCGCCGCCGCCACGACGGCGATCTACGCGCTGCCGGTGTTCTGGGTCGGCCAGTTGTTGATGCTCGGCGCCGGGCTGGAACTGCGCTGGTTCCCGGTCTCGGGCCTGAACGACCCGCGCCAGCTCGGCGCGAATGCCGGCGCCGTCGCGCTCGACATGGCCTGGCACGCCGTGCTGCCCGTGACGACTCTGGCGCTGCAGCACATGGCCTTCTTCGTCACCGTCACGCATGCCAAGGCGACGCTCGAAGTAGGCCAGGACTGTGTGCGCGCGGCGCGCGCCCGCGGCATCGCCGAGCGCGCCACCGTCTGGGGCCATGTGGCACGCAACGTCAGCCCGCAGCTGGCGGTGGTGGCGCTGAACCGACTTGGCATGCTGTTCACCGGCGCGGTGCTGGTGGAGACGCTGTTCGCGTGGCCAGGGCTGGGCCGCTTGCTGTCGTCGGCGATCCTCAATCGCGACCACTCGGTGCTGTTGGGCGCGTTCGGCCTCATCGTGGCAATGGTCATCGTCAGCAGCGCGGCTGCGGACATCGTGCAGGCCTGGCTCGACCCACGCATCGACGCGGATCGGGACATGCGATGAAGGGCTTGCGTGCGGGCGGCTGGCTGGCGTTGGCACTGATGTTGGCAATGACGCTGGCACTGCCGCTGGCCGCAGTGCTGCTTGCGCCCTGGCTCTTTCCTGGCGACCCGCGTGAACCAAGCGCGCGGCCTTTCCTGGCGCCCACGCTTGCGCATCCGCTGGGCACCGACGACCTCGGCCGCGACCTGCTGGCCGCGCTGGCGCATGGCGGGCAGGCGTCGCTGCTGAGCGGCGCGGTCGTGACGCTGGGCGCGGCGCTGCTGGGCGTGGTGCTCGGCGTCATCGCCGGCACGGCAGGCCCACTGCTGGACCGCCTGATCGTGCGCCTGATGGACCTGAGCCAGGTCGTGCCGCGCTTCTTCCTGGCGCTGCTGGCCAGCGCCTGGTTGGGCCCGGGCTGGTTGCAGCTGGCGCTGATCCTGGCGCTCACCGGTTGGGCCACGCTGGCGCGACTGGTGCGGGCCGAAGCGCGCGCCCTGCGCCACGCGCCTTTCGTTGAAGCGGCGCAACTGCTCGGTGCCGGCCGCGCTTCGGTGGCGCTGCGCCATCTGCTGCCCAACGTGCTGCCGCTGGCGCTGCCGCAGTTGCCGCTGATCTTTGCCAGCGCGCTGCTGATCGAAGCCGGCCTGTGCTTCCTGGGCGCCGGAGACCCCAACCGCCTGAGCTGGGGCATGCTGATCCAGACAGGTCAGTCGCACGCGTTGCGTGCCTGGTGGCTTGCGCTCTTTCCGGGGCTTGCGCTGGCGCTGGCGTCGCTGGGTTTGACTTTGCTCTCAGCTGGCGCGCGAAAGGCACGGCAGCTCGACTGCAACCAGCCGTAAGGCAAGAAGTGCCCTGCCACACGGAGCCCGGGCAGCGCTGTCGCGGCTGTGCTTGCCTGTGCGCGACCGGCCGCGCAACCTGCCCTGAGAGGCGCCTTGCACCACGGGCGGTGCGATGGGGCTGATCGAGGCGCTGCCGACGGCCCGCCCGCCCACGGCCAGCCTCAAGCCGCAGCGGCCGCCCGTGCTGTTGCGAAGCAGCTTCTGGCACTACATCACGTTTCATGTCGTGCGCCTGGACGCAGTACCTTGCAGGCCCGTCCCAGGCATGCCCCATCAAAGCGAATGTTCGGCCGATCTCAAGAAGTGATTTTCCAGTCCTACGGCAGGCGGCGTTCGCGCTGGCGTTCACTGTGGAGTCTGCCGCGCTGGCTGGTGCTGCTGCTGGCCGGCATTGCCGCTGGCGCGGCAGCCGTCATCACCGTCCAGGAACGCTACCTGCCGCCGCGCCTGTCGGCTGGCGAGTCCGCGCAATTGCGCAGCGCCTTCGAGCAAGTCGATGCCGAGCGGCTGCGGCTGAAGGCTGCGCTGACCGAGGCCAACACGCGGCTCGTGACCCTGCGCGCGGATAGCGCGCAGACGACCGAAGACCACGCTGCCCAGGCCGCCACGACAGCGCGCTTGCGTGAGGACCTGCGTGCGGTGGTGATGTCTCTGCCACCCGACCCGCGCGGTGGCGCGGTCGCGGTGCGTGCCGGGCGTTTCACGGTCAAGGGCGGCCAGCTGGACTACAGCCTGGTGCTGACGCGCGAACGTGCAGTCGGCAAGCCGATGCCCGGCGCACTGCAGTTGCTGGTGGCGGGCGAATCCGAACGGGGCGCGCCATCGGTGGTCACGCCGCAGGCCATTCCCTTGGCGCTGGGCGGCCAGGAGGTGGTGCGCGGCAGCCTGCCATTGCCGGCAGGCTTCAAGCCGCGCCAGACCACCGTGCAGGTGCTCGACCGCGCCGCCGGCAAGCCCCTTGGCACGCGGGTGTTGCTGATCCAGTGACGCCCTTTCCACCCTTTGTCGCGAAAAAACGCTGCACCCGACCATGAATGAATCTGCTGATCTGACCACCCTGCTAAAGGCCCCCGGCACCGCGGCCCTGCTGCAGGTCGATGCCGATGTGCCGCGCCTCAGCCCAAGCGAAAGCTTGAACGGCTGGCACCGCGAATTCTGTGTCGAGCTGCTCGGCGAAGAGGGCGCGCGCGTCTTCGTGCGCACCGTCCGCCAGAGTTCATTCAAGGCCAGCGAATTGCAGCGCGGCATCCTCTTCCACCGCCTGGACCCGCGCTTCACCGACCTGCCCGGCTGTGTCGCGGCGCTTCACAGCGATCTGAAACGCCTGGCCGCCACGGCCCGGCGTGCGGCCCCCAGCAAGGCCAATCTCTTCATCACGCTGGACTACAGGCGCGACGCCTGGGAACGCGTGGAAGAAGGTGTCGATCGTTGGGCGCGGCGCAGCGGCGTTTAGGACAAGGCGCGGCGCGCGGCAGGCGCTGATGGGCAGCGCTGCAAAGTTGCTTTGCGCTCAGCTGCATCGCATACCTGCTTGACGCCCCGCAGCGCCACGCGGCATGCGGCATGCGGCGGCATTCGATGCCTTTGCAGAGCAGCAATTGCTGCATGAGGCTTCGCGGCGGCGATCCAGCGGTGTTTCCCTGTCGGTTTTCCATCACCAACACCGACGAAACGAGGTTGCTCATGGCGAACCTGCTGTATGCCTAACGGGTCCAGTGAGTGGAACCGTTGCTGCGGCGGGCCGATGAAAGACTGGCTCAAGGACCTGACGGCGTCGCCGCGGCGCAAGGGCTCTTCCGCCAGCAAGGGCCGGAAGACAGCCACGAACCGCTCGACATGGCGTTGCAGCTAGACGCGGCGCTCGACGGCTTCCGCCGGCTTGCACCGGGGCCCTGAAGCGGTGGGGTGGTCGTCAGCCCCGCGTGACGGCGGCGATGCCCGCAATGGCGTCCGCAAAACGCGGCAGCAGTTGCGCCGGCAGATCGTGGCCCATACCCGGCACGAGATCGATGCGCGCGCCCTGGATGCGCGCCGCCAGATCGCGCCCCGCCCCCACTGGCACCAGCGGGTCGGCCAGGCCGTGGATGACCTGCGTCGGCGCGTGGATCTGCGGCAGCAGCGCACTGCGGTCGCCATCGGCGGCCACCGCCAACAGTTGCCGTGCCGTGCCGGCCGGGCGGTACGAGCGCAGCACCGACGCCAGCAGGCGCTGGCGCAGCGCCTCGGGCTCTGCCGGGTAGGCCGGGCTGCCGATCAACACCAGCAGCTTTTGCAGGTGCGCCACTACAGCGGCCGGGTGCTGGCCATTCGGGCGCGAGAGCAAGGCCTTCTGCACTGACCAGTGCGGCTGCGGCAGCTTGCGCGCGCCGCTGGTGGTCATCATCAGCGTCAGGCTCTTCACGCGCTGCGGGTGGCGCGCCGCAAGGTGCTGCGAAACCATGCCGCCAAGTGATGCGCCGCAGACGTGGGCCTGCTTCAGGTTCAGCGCGTCCAGCACGCCCAGCGCATCGGCCGCCATGTCGTGCAGGCCGTAGGGCGCGGCAACCGGCAAGCGCACCGCATGGCGCATGGCAGCCCAGGCCAGGCTGGGCACACCCAGGCTGTCGAAGCTCTGGCTCAGGCCGGCGTCGCGGTTGTCCATGCGGATGACGCGAAACCCGCGTGTCACCAGCAGCTGCACAAAGTCCTGCGGCCAGCCGATGAGCTGCATCCCCAGGCCCATGATGAGCAGCAGCGGCTCGGCGTTGGCGGGGCCCTGGTCGTCGATTTCAATGCCGATGCCGTTGGCGACGATTTGCATTCAGTGTTCTTTCGCAGTCAGCCCTAAAACACGCCAGCGCTCGCCTGCAACGGCGAATGGTGCGTGACCTTGTAGAACCACTTGCGCGCGCCCTT
>JANNGN010000764.1:0-1945 GCA_031403895.1 Rubrivivax sp.
GCCATGCGCTCACGCACCCGCCAGCCGCGCCCGATCACGACTTGGTCTTCGCTTCCACGTCGATGGTGTTGGCGTCGCCCGTCTTCGCGGCGCCGACCTGCTGCGGTGGCGTGGCAGCCGCATCGGCAGCGGCAGCGCCGCCGTCCTTCACGCCATCCTTGAAGCCCTTCACCGCGCCCCCGAGATCGGAGCCCATGTTCTTGAGCTTCTTGGTGCCGAACACCAGCACCACGATCAACAGCACGATCAGCCAATGCCAGATGCTGAATGAACCCATGATATTTCTCCAATCGACAGTCGATGAATTCTAGGTGACCGCCCGGGCCAGCGCCGGCCCGCGCGAAGCGGCCCGGGTGCTCCCGTTGGGGGTCGACACTTCTAGCCTTCTAGCCTTTGAGCCTTCTAGCCTTTGAGCCATGGGCGCGGCCCGCCCATGACGTGCATGTGCACGTGCTGCACTTCCTGGCGGCCGTCTTCGCCAGTGTTGACGAGGGTGCGAAAGCCATTCGTCACGCCGAGCTGGCGCATCAGATTCGGCGCCATCGACAACATGCGACCCAGCAGCGGCGCATGCCGGTCGTCCAGTTCGTACAGCGTGGCGACGTGCTCCTTCGGCACCAGCAGCAGGTGCGTTGGGGCCCACGGGGCGATGTCGTGGAACACCAGCAACTCGTCGTCTTCAAAGACCTTGCGGCTCGGAATCCGCCCGGCCACGATCCTGCAGAAGACGCAGGCCGGATCGTGCGCCACGGAGCCGCCCGCGCTCATTCCGGCATCGCCCGGCGGTCGTTCAGCGCCAACCAGCCTCGCACCACCCGGTACAGGAACCAGACCGAGATCGCCACCCAGGCGATCCAGCCCGGCGCCACCAGCAGCAGCCACAGCGGAATCGTCACGACATACAGCAGGCCGGCCCAGAGCACGCTGCGGATGCGCCAGCGGAAGTGCGACTCCTGCCAGGTGCCCCGCGCGTCGTCACGCTTGACCAGGTCGAGCACGAAGGCCACCAGCAGAAGCACGACGCTGCCCTGCACGCCCGGCAAGACTGCACCGATGGCAACCACCGCGTGCAGCGCGTAACTGATGTGACCGATGGTGCGCAGCGAACCTTCGCGCTGCGCGTCCTGCGGTGCGGCGGTGTTTTCGATGATCTCGTTCATGAGCCTTCCTTGTCGCGTTGCTCGGACCTGCGTGCCGCAAACTCTTCCAGGCCCGAAAGCCCTTCGCGCCGCTCCAATTCGGCAATCACATCAGCCGGCGCCAGGCCGTGGGCATTGAGCGCCAGCATGCAGTGAAACCACAGGTCGGCGACCTCGGCCACGATCTTCGCCCGCTCGCCGTCCTTGCAGGCCATCACCACCTCGGTGGCTTCCTCGCCGATCTTCTTCAGGATCGCGTCGTGGCCCTTGCCGAACAGGCGTGCCACATAGCTCTTGGCGGGGTCGCCGCGCTTGCGCGCTTCAATGACCTGGGCGAGCCGGGCGAGCGTGTCTACCTGCATCATTTGTAGATGCGCGCCGGGTCTTTCAAGACCGGCTCGACGGTTTTCCACTCGCCGCCTTCGAGGCGCCGAAAGAAGCAGGAGTGTCGCCCGGTGTGGCAGGCAATCGAAGCGCCGCTGCCTTCGCGCGCTTCCGGGCCGGTCTGTTCGACCTTCAGCAGCACCACATCGTGGTCGCAATCGAGCCTCAACTCGTGCACCTTCTGGATGTGACCACTCTCCTCGCCCTTGTGCCACAAGCGCTGGCGCGACCGGCTCCAGTAGACCGCTTCGCCCCGTTCGGCAGTACGCGCCAGCGCTTCACGGTTCATGAAGGCGAACATCAGCACATCGTTGCTGCCGCGCTCCTGCGCAATCGCCGGCACCAGGCCGTCGGCGTCCCACTTCACGTCGTCAAGCCAGTTCATTGCGGGAGTGTAGCCACGCCGGCCCGCCGCCCGGCAG
>JANNGN010000765.1:0-4261 GCA_031403895.1 Rubrivivax sp.
TCTCGGCCACGCTGGACCACATGGGCGGCCTGGCCGTCATCGTGGGCATCGCCGGGCGCCACGCGCACGACAACGTGCAGCAGGTCATGACCCGCTTCACCAAGGTCGGCACCATCGACCTGCGCGTGGACTACCTGCGCCAGGGCCTGGGCAAGCAGTTCACGGTGACGGCCGAGGTGATGCGTCTGGGTGGGCGCATCGCCAGCGCGCAGATGCGGCTGGTCAACGAAGAGGGCACCCTGATCGCCACCGGCGCGGCGGCCTATACCGTGGCTTGATGGCGCGGCTTGATGGCGTGGCTTGCACCCCACGACGCCACTCAACCCTTGCCCCGCACCCCAAGCCGCGCCAAATCCTCCAGATCGACCTTGCGCTGCCGGACCCTCGCCGCGTAGCTGGCGTCATTCTTGATGCCCACCAGCACATGCGGGCTGCCTTTGCGCTCGACCGTGCAGCCCAGGTCGCACTGGCCTTGCTGGATCGACTGCTGCACATGGTCGCGATCCGACTCTTTGGCCTTGAAGCGCCAGCTCGGCTCGCTGGCACTGAACAGGAACTGGCGCAGGCCGTTGCAATGCACGCAGCGGCAGCTCAGGTTTGCGTCACGCCGCCAATCGGCGGGCGCAGCCAAGGCCTGCGCCGCGCGAGCCTGCAAGTGCTGCAGGGCTGCCGTACACAGGCGTTGGTAGGCGGCGTGGCGGCGCATCGCGGGCTGCTCGGCCAAGCCGCGCAAGGCGGGCACGATCAGGCTGTCAAAACCGTAGGTCTTGGGCCAGGCCAGCCAATGGCGCACGGCCTGCTCGGCGAGCTCGGAGTCAATGCGGCACAGCGAACGCAGCAGATGGGACAGGCCGGCTGCATCAAGGTCCTTGCGCCGCCAGGCATCTTTCGGGGCCGCCGGTCGGGTGGGGTCGCCGGGCAGGGCATCGAGCAGACTGCGCGCCGCCCCGTGCAGCAGCCCGCGCCACGCGGCCACTGTGCTGGCGCGCTGCAGCAAATCGGCGCAACCGCCGATGCGCAGGTCGGCGTTGGCCCGCAGCACCTGCTGCAGCAAGTCGCAGGCGCGTTTTGCTGGCAAGGCTCGCAGCGCGCGGATGATGATGGCGTTGTCGCCCTGGCCGTAGCGGCCGGCCGCGCTGATGCCGGTTATGAAGGTGTCGATCGGCTCGGCGTCGTTGATGCGCGCCAGCACGGCCAGCAGGGCTATCCACTGGGTGGCCTGGCTGCGGTCTTCATCAGCGTGTACTCCCGTGCCCGGCGGCCGAGCGCGCAGCAGGTGGTGGCTGAGCGCATGCGCCTCCTGCCACCGTGCATCGCCGCTGACTGCGCCTGAGCCTTCCCAGCGCGCAGTCAGCGCTTCCAGGTGCGGCAGCGCGACGCTCAGCCCGGCTTGGGCCAACACCTGCAAGCGCTGCTGTTGCGACCACAGCACCAGGGCTGCGCGCTGGTAGCTGCGCTCGAAGGAAGCGCCTTCGTTGCCGGTGGCCTCATGGAAGTGCTGCTCGTCGGGTTGCATGTCCAGCAGCGCCTCGCCCGGGCAGACTTCAGCATCGGTGAAGGCAAACGCGCCGAAGCTGGCTGCGCTGCCATCGGGGCGGCCCCAGTGTGAAAGCGTCAGGCCGCGTCCGAAGACTTCGCCGATCTCGAATTCGTCGTCGTTGCCACTGTCGCCAGCGTCATCGTCGTCGTCACTGTCGTGATAACGACGCCAGCCACGCGGCTGGTATCCGCCGCTGTATTCGGCCGACCCGCTTTCCTCTATCTGCATCAGCGCCAGATGCAGCTCGCAGCCCGACTGCCGCGCCGCTGCGGCCAGCACCGAGGCTTGCGCAGCGTCCTCACCCTTGAGCGCCTCAAACGACAGCGCGGCCGGTGTGTAGGCATGGGCCAGTGGGTAGATCAGTTTGGCGGGACTGTCATCGGCCACGCCCTGGTGCGCACACCAGCCTTGCAGCAGCGTGGTCAGCGCAGCGGTCTGGGTGGCGTAGGCAGGCGGGCGCGGGCGGCGGCCACGGCCTTTCTTCAGCAGGTTGTAAACCAGCACCGGGCGGTAGCCCGATGTGAGCGGCAGCACTTCGTGCATACAGTCGGCGTAGAAGGCCACATAGGCGACCTCGGACGGATCGCCACAGCGCAGGTCCAGCCTCACTTCGCGGCCCCGATGGCGCACCACGAGTTCGCCCCCGGTATGCAAGGACGGCAAGCCGACGATCAAGGTGCCGAACATGCCGGGCGATTTCTCGGTGTCTCGATGCGGCACGAAGAAGCCTCCTTCGTCGTAGAGCAGCAACTTGTACAGCTCGGCCACCACGCCCTCTGCTGCACCAAGCCCGAAGGCTGCGCGCTCGACGATGGACTGCAGCGCTGCCAACCAGCGTGAGCCGTCGATGCACACGCACTCGGCGCTGATCTGCCAGCTACGCCGTACCTGGGTGTCGAGCAGCGTTTCCTCGCCACGGCCATAGGGCGCGCGTTCGGCGACGGCGATCAACTGCTCGGCCTGAGCGGCCAACAAGGGCAGCGCGACGGGCCCGACGCCTTTGACTCGCAGCAAGGGCGCGTGCATGGCGCACACGTCGGCCGCGTAAAAGTCACCCGGCGTCTTCACCGAGCCGAGCAGGTCGGCCAGTTCATTGTTGATGAGATGCATGGAATGGCCTTGCTCGACTGCGATGCCTGGCCCAACCTTGGCAGCGCCGGGCGCTGCGGAAGATCCGACAGTGGCAGCGCCGGGGCAGAAACTCCGACGCGCCGTGCTTGAATCTGCTGATCTTGGCCGCACTTTTGTTTTCCCTGCGCGCTTATCGCCTGCGGGTTCCGACACCGCCCTGGCTTTGCCCATGATGAAGACCTTCAGTCGCCTGCCCGTCGTTTTGGCTTTGCTTGCGCTCGCAGGCGTGGCTGCGTTTCTGGCCGCACCGACGGTGCTAAGCCGCCCCGACGCCGCGCCGCGCGCCGTCGCGCCGCGCGGTCCGCTGGCGGCCGAAGAGCTGGCCCACATCGATGTCTTCAAGAAGACAAGCCCGTCGGTCGTACACATCACGAGCCTGGGTGTGCAGCGCGACATGTTCAGCGCCAATGTGCAGCAGGTGCCACGCGGCACCGGCAGCGGCTTTGTGTGGGACAACGCGGGCCATATCGTCACCAACTTCCACGTCATCCAGGGTGCCAACGGCGCACGCGTGACGCTGGCCGACCAGAGCAGCTTCGACGCCAAGCTGGTGGGCGCCTTCCCTGACCGCGACCTGGCGGTGCTGCGCATCGACGCGCCCAAAGACAAGCTGCCGCCCATCGCGCTGGGCAGCAGCCGCGAATTGCTGGTGGGCCAGCGCGTGTACGCCATCGGCAACCCCTTTGGCCTGGACCAGACGCTGACGACCGGCATCGTGAGTGCGCTCAACCGCGAGATCGAATCCTTTAACCAGCGCACCATCCGCGGCGTCATCCAGACCGACGCCGCCATCAACCCCGGCAACTCGGGTGGGCCGCTGCTGGACAGTGCCGGCCGGCTGATTGGCGTCAACACGCAGATCGCCAGCCCCAGTGGCGCCAGTGCCGGCATCGGCTTTGCGATTCCGGTGGACGAAGTCAACCGCATCGTGCCGCGGCTCATCAAGGACGGCCGCTTCGTGCGCCCAGCCCTGGGTGTGACGGCCGGGCCGCCAAATCTGCAGCGCGCGCTGAACTTGCCCAAGGGCGTGGTCATCGTGCTGGTGGGCGCCGGCACGCCAGCGGCCAAGGCGGGGTTGCTGCCCTTTCGCCGCGGCAGCCGCGGCGAAGTGGTGGGCGGCGACGTCATCACGGCCGTCAACGACGAACCGGTGGCTGACCTGGACGAAATGCTGAGCCAACTGGAACGGCGCCAGCCTGGCGAAACCGTGACCTTGACGGTGTGGCGCGGCGGGCAGACTCGCAAACAAAGTGCGGTGCTGGCAGCCGCCGATTGAAAGATCGCAACCGCCCCGCCGACACACACTGTCAGCACCGGAGACAAGCATGATGCGACGTCCTTTCCTCAACATCCTCGCCAGCCTCGGGTTGGGCAGTGCCGCCAGCGGATCTGCCATAGCCGCATCCACACCCACGCGCGCCGACAAGATCGAAATGCCCGACTCGGAGTGGAAAAAACGCCTGTCCGACAGCGCCTACCGCGTGCTGCGCCAGGACGGCACCGAGCCGCCGCACACCAGCTTGCTGAACAGTGAAAAGCGCGTCGGCGCCTTCCACTGCGCAGGCTGCGACCTGGCGCTGTTTTCATCCA
>JANNGN010000766.1:0-3723 GCA_031403895.1 Rubrivivax sp.
GCGGGGCGTTCGAAGCGCGCATCAAAGTCGAGCCGGCTCATCAGCGCGTGCGCCAGCAGCGGCGCCAGCACCACGACGCCGGCGCCCAGCAGCGAAGCGCCTGCGCTCATGCCCGAGCCCATCAACGCCGCGAATGTGCCCACCGCCACGCCCACCAGCACCGGCCGACCCCAGCGCCACTGTGCGGCCAGCGCCAAGCCGGCAGGCATGGCCAACGCGCTCCAGGGCGCCAGCGCCAGGCTCAAGGTGCCGGCATACGACAGCAGCAGTGCGGACAAGCCCACCGCCAACACGTTCAGGCCAGAGGCGGCGGCGCTGTTGAGTGCGCCCAACCAGTCGCGCAAAGGGAGGCCGGGCTTGGCGCTCAAGACGGTGCAGTGTTCGTGAGCGCGACGGTCTGCAAATGCCCGGGACTAGAGCTTGAATTCCGCGATGCCGCGGCCGGTGGCCAGTGCCGCCTTCAACCAGTTGGGCTGCAGGCCGCGGCCCGACCAGGTCTGGCCAGTGCCGGCGTCGCGGTATTTGGGTGCGACCTTGCCGGTTTTCTTGCCCTTGCTGGACTTGGGCGCCTTGGTGGGCGCGGCGATTGGCGAGACGCCGTTGCTTTTAAGCGCCTTGGCCCTGGCCTTGGGCCCGGCCATGACCTTGGCCTTGCTGCTGATGTCGGCCAGCGTCAGGCCATATTGCGACATCAGTGTGCGCACCTGGCTGATGGCGTCGGCACGTTCGGTGCGCTGGGTATAGGCAATCTGCTTTTCAAGTTCGGCCCGTTGCGCCAGCAGGTCTTGCAGTTTGGTTTTGGACATCCGGTATTCCTGGTTGATTTGGACGGGTTCGAATATAGCCGCAATACACCCCGGCGCCGACGGTATATACCCAGCCGCCAGCGTTTGGCGTCATTCGCTGGGCGGCACGTAACCCATCGGTTTGTCGGCACCGCCGCCAAAAAAGAACTGCTCCATCTGGCGCGCCAGGTATTGGCGTGCACGGGCATCGGCCAGATTCAGGCGGTTTTCATTGACGAGCATCGTCTGGTGCTTTTTCCAGAGATCAAAGGCCTCTTTGCTGACGCCGTCATAAATGCGTTTGCCCAATTCGCCCGGATAAGGGCTGAAAGCCAGGCCTTCAGCTTCTTTCTTCAAATACACACATTGCACCATTCGCGCCATGGTTCTTGTCTCCAGATGATCAGTTGAACTTCTTCACCAGCACCTGCGAGCGCCGGTCCCAGTTGTATTTTCGTTTGCGCGCCTCGGGCAGCCATTCCGGGTCGGCGGGCGTGAAACCGCGCTTGATGAACCAGTGCATCGTGCGCGTGGTCAGCACGAAGATGCTGTCCAGGCCGGCACTGCGCGCGCGCTGTTCGATGCGCTTGAGCAATCTCTCGCCGTCGCCCTGGCCTTGCGACAAGGGCGACACCGTGAGTGCGGCCATTTCTGCGGTGCGCGCTTCGGGGTAGGGGTAAAGCGCGGCGCAGCCGAAGATGATGCCGTCGTGTTCGACGACGCTGTAATTGTCCAGGTCGCGTTCGATCTCGTTGCGTTCGCGGCGCACCAGCGTGCCGTCTTTTTCGAAAGGCTCGATGAGTTGCAGGATGCCGCCCACGTCATCGACGGTTGCCTCGCGCAGGCTCTCAAGTTTTTCGTCCACCACCATCGTGCCCACGCCGTCGTGCGTGAAGACCTCCAGCAGCAGCGCGCCGTCGGTGGCAAAGGGCAGGATGTGCGAGCGCTCGACGCCGCCCTCGCAGGCCTTCACGCAGTGCTGCAGATAGAACGCGGGGTCGGTGGGCACGGTGGGTGCGGGCAGCGCGGCCAGCAAACGCTTGGCGTCGGCCAGCGCCAGCTCCGTGTCGATGGGGTTGTCAGAGCCACTGTCCGCGCCATCCTGGCGTTCGTGAATGCCCGCCACCTCGCCCACGAACACCAGCTTGTCGGCCTGCAGCGCAATGGCCGTGTAAGTCGCCACGTCTTCCATCGTCAGGTTGAAGGCTTCGCCAGTAGGTGAAAAGCCGAAGGGGCTGAGCAGCACCACGGCGCCGGATTCGATGGCGCGGTGGATGGCTGCATGGTCCACCCGCCGTACCAGGCCGCTGTGCTGAAAGTCCACGCCGTCCACGATGCCCACTGGCCGCGCGGTGAGGAAGTTGCCCGACACCACGCGCACGGTGGAGTTCGCCATCGGCGTGTTCGGCAGGCCTTGTGAAAACGCGGCTTCGATTTCGAAGCGCAACTGGCCGGCTGCTTCTTGTGCCGCGTCCAGCGCCACGGCATCGGTGATGCGGATGCCGCGCGAATAGCGCGACACGTGGCCCTTGGCCGCCAACTGCTCCGTCACCTGCGGCCGAAAGCCGTGTACCAGCACCAGCTTCAGGCCCATGGCATGCAGGATCGACAAGTCCTGCACGAAGTGATTGAGCTTGCCGGCCGCAATCGCCTCACCGGCCAACCCGACCACGAAGGTCTTGCCGCGGTAGGCGTGGATGTACGGCGCGACGGCGCGAAACCAGGGGACGAAGGTGTGCGGGAAGACAAGGCTCATGCTGGGCGGGATTGTGCCGCAGCAGCCCCGTGAAATTGGCCTGGCAGGGCATGCCTGCGCAGCCGATGCGCGGGTGGCCCGGCCAGACAGAGATAATCCGCGCCCCGTGAGACCACCGCCGCGCCTGCAGTCCGTTCAGGCCACCCCCGTCCCGCCGATCACCTACCCCGAGTCGCTGCCGGTTTCTGCCCGGCGCGACGAGATTGCGCGCGCCATCTCAAAGCACCAGGTCGTCATCGTGTGCGGCGAAACGGGTTCGGGCAAGACGACGCAACTGCCGAAGATTGCGCTCGAACTCGGCCGCGGCTGGGGCGCCGGCGGGCGCGGGCTGATCGGCCACACGCAGCCGCGACGCATTGCGGCCAGCAGCGTGGCCAAGCGCATTGCGCAGGAGTTGAATTCGCCGCTCGGCGAGGTGGTGGGCTTCAAGGTGCGCTTCCAGGACCGGCTGCAGCCGGGGGCGAGCGTGAAGCTGATGACCGACGGCATCCTGCTCGCAGAAACCGAGCGCGACCCGAGCTTAAGTGCCTACGACACGCTGATCATCGACGAGGCGCACGAGCGCAGTTTGAATATCGACTTCCTGCTCGGTTACCTGCGCCAGCTGCTGCCACGGCGGCCGGACCTGAAGGTGATCGTCACTTCGGCCACGATCGACGCCGATCGGTTTGCGAAGCATTTCGCTGACCTGTCCAAGGAGGCAGGCGGGCCGGCGCCGGTGATCACGGTGTCGGGGCGCCTCTTTCCGGTGGAGCAGCGCTGGCGGCCCTTTGAAGAGCGACGTGACTTCGATCTCTCCGACGCCATTGCCGACGGCGTGGATGAACTGTGGCGCGAAGGCGCGGGCGACATCCTCGTTTTCCTGCCCGGTGAACGCGAGATTCGAGAGACTGCCGACCACTTGCGCCGCCACTTGCTGCAACAAGCCCAGAAGCGGCAATCCGGTGGCCCGCAAGCAGAAATCCTGCCGCTCTTCGCGCGCCTGAGCCAGCAGGAGCAGGACCGCGTCTTCGACACCGGCAACGGCCGCCGCATCGTGCTCGCCACCAACGTCGCCGAGACCTCGCTGACGGTGCCTGGCATCCGCTACGTCATCGACGCCGGGCTGGCGCGTGTCAAGCGCTACAGCTGGCGCAACAAGGTCGAGCAGTTGCAGATCGAGCCCATCAGCCAGGCCGCAGC
>JANNGN010000767.1:0-1636 GCA_031403895.1 Rubrivivax sp.
GCAGCGGCACCCACGCCGGGGCCGGCGCAGACGCGGCGAGCCTTGCAGATCTGCGGCCGCGTGGCCGCTGCGGCCGTGGCCGGCGTGGCGGCGATCGGCCTCGAGCAGGCGCTGTGCAGCGCGCGCGGGGTGGCGGCATGACAGCCCGGCACGGCGGCCCCGACGCGCGCGGTGCAGCGCGCTTCGACTTCAGCACCAACAGCAACGCAGCCGGGCCCTGTGAGGCCGCACTGCAGGCACTGCGCCAGGCCGACCTGACACGCTACCCCGACCCCGCGCACACGGCAGTATGCGAAGCGCTGGCGGCGTGGCATGGGGTGGTGCCGGCGCGCATCGTCATCGCGGCCAGCGCCAGTGAATTCATTCAGCGCTTCACGGCCGTTAGCACCCGCCTGGCGCCAGGTGCGGTGGCGCTGCCGCTGCACGCGTATGGTGACTGCGCGCGTGCCGCAGTGGCATGCGGCCGTGAGTGCGTTCAGGCCGACGACCCAGCGGCCACGTTGCGCTGGTGCTGCGACCCGTCAAGTCCGCTCGGCGTCGACGACCCGCATTCAACGGGGATCCGCCGCGCACCCGGTGCCACCGTGCTCGACGCCGTCTATGCACCGCTGCGCCTGCAGGGCCGCAGTGCGTGGGATGCCGCTGCGCAGGCCGCCGTCTTCACGCTGCACAGCCCCAACAAGGCGCTGGGCCTGACGGGCGTGCGCGCCGCTTACGCCGTGGCGCCTGCGGGCGAAGAGTGGCAGCCCTGGCTGCTGGCGCTGCAGGCCACAGCGCCGTCGTGGCCGCTGGGCGCCGACGGTGTGGCCTTGTTGCTGGCCTGGCCCAGCGTGGCGGTGCAAGAGTGGCTGGCCGGCACACTCGACACGCTGCGCGAATGGAAGGTCTTGCAGACGTCGGCGCTGCAAGCGCTGGGCATTGAGGTGCGCGACAGCGTCACGCCGTTCTTCTGCGCCCGCCTGGGCGTGCCGCTGCACGAGCTGCGCGCGCTGGGTGTGCAGGTGCGCGACACCACATCTTTCGGCCTGCCGGGCTGGGCGCGACTGAGTGTGCAGCCGCTGGCGGCGCAAGGGGCCTTGATGAACGCGCTGCTTGGGTTGAGGGCAGTTTGATGACGCGCACGCTCATCGTCTGGGGCACCAGCAGCGGCGCGGGAAAAAGCTGGCTGGCCACCGCGCTGTGCCGCGTGGCCGCGCGGCGCGGCGTCCTTGTCGCGCCGTTCAAGGCGCAGAACATGAGCAACAACGCGCGTGTGGTTCAAGGACCGGAAGGCCGCCTGGGCGAGATCGGCTCGGCCCAGTACTTCCAGGCCCTGGCCGCGCGGGTGCAGCCGCACACCGGCATGAACCCCGTGCTGCTGAAACCCGAGCGCGACACTGCGAGCCAGGTGGTGGTCAACGGTGTGGCCGATGCCACCTTGTCGCGCATGCCCTGGCGTGAGCGCAGCGCGCTGCTGGCGGTGGTGGCGCAGGCAGCGTTTGAGCAACTGACTGCGCAGCACGAACTCATCGTCGTCGAAGGCGCGGGTTCGCCGGCCGAGATCAATCTCAGCGGCAGCGACATCGTCAACATACGGGTGGCGCAGCATGCGCAGGCCGCTTGCTTGCTGGTGACCGACATCGACCGCGGCGGCGCG
>JANNGN010000768.1:0-5111 GCA_031403895.1 Rubrivivax sp.
GCATGAGTTGCTGGGCTGGGCCGCGCAGCATGATCTGCAGCGCATGTGCGCAGACAGTTGGCGCTGGCAATCGATGAACCCCCAAGGATTTGAAGCATGAACACCCCACAAAAAACGCAGGTCTGGCCGGTGGTCATGGCGGGTGGCTCCGGCACCCGCCTGTGGCCCTTGTCGCGCAGCGGTTTTCCGAAACAGTTCCTGGTGCTGGCGGGTAACACGAGCCTGTTCCAGCAGGCGGTGTCGCGGCTGAAGGGCCTGGCCGACAGCCAGATCGAAGTCGCCGCGCCGGTGGTGGTGGGCAACGAAGAGCACCGCTTCCTGGTGCTGGACCAGCTGCGCGAGATCAAGGCCGAGCCCTCGGCCGTGCTGCTGGAGCCGATGGGCCGCAACACCGCACCCGCCGTCACGCTGGCCGCATTGCAGGCGCTGGAAAGTGGGTACGACCCGGTGTTGGTGGTGACCCCCGCCGACCAGACCGTCACCGACGGCGCGGCCTTCACGGCGTCGCTGCGGCGCGCGGTGCAGGCGGCGGCTGACGGCGCCATCACGATCCTGGGCGTGACGCCCGACGCGCCCGAAACCGGCTATGGCTACATCCGCGCCGACGGCCCGCGCGTGGCGCAGTTCATCGAAAAGCCCGACGCCGCGACGGCCAGGAAGTACCTCGCTGCCGGTGGCTACTACTGGAACGCCGGCATGTTCGTGCTGCGCGCTTCGGTGTGGATGGCGGCACTGGAACGCTTCCGCCCCGACATCGCAAGCAGCTGCCGCGCGGCCTTTGCGGCGCGCACCAGCGACGCCCTTTTCGTGCGCCCTGGCAAGGCTGAATTCGCCGCCGTGCCGGCCGAGTCCGTTGACTACGCGGTGATGGAAAAGTGCCCCGGCGTGCTCGACATCCGCATGGAGCCGCTGGCCGCCGGCTGGAACGACCTCGGCGCCTGGGAAGCCGTGTGGCAGGTGGCGCCGAAGGACAGCCGCGGCAATGCGTTTGTGGGCGACGTCATATTCAGCGACAGCGACAACACGCTCGTACACGCCACCAGCCGCCTCGTCAGCGTGGTGGGCCTGGCTGACGTGGTGGTGGTTGAGACGGCCGACGCGGTGCTGGTGGCCAGCCGCGCCAAGAGCCAGGACGTGAAGAACATCGTCGCCCACCTGGGCCGCGAACAGCGTGGTGAACACGCGCTGCACCGCAAGGTGCACCGGCCCTGGGGCTGGTACGACAGCATCGACCAGGGCCCGCGCGACCAGGTCAAGCGCATCATGGTCAAGCCGGGCGCATCGCTGAGCCTGCAGATGCACCACCACCGCGCTGAACACTGGATCGTGGTCACCGGCACGGCCGAAGTGACGGTGGGCAGCAAGGTTCTTCTGCTGACCGAAAACCAGAGCACCTACATCCCGCTCGGCGAAACCCACCGCCTGCGCAACCCGGGCAAGGTGCCGCTGGAGATCATCGAAGTGCAGTCGGGCAGCTACCTGGGCGAAGACGACATCGTGCGCTTCGAAGACACGTATGGGCGAACATAACTTCACCAAACCACGGATAGCGCGATGACCATCCTCGTCACCGGCGGCGCCGGCTTCATCGGCAGCAATTTCGTGCTCGACTGGTTGGCCACGCATGCCGAAGCCGTCGTCAATCTCGACGCGCTGACCTACGCCGGCAATCTGCAAAATCTGGCCTCGCTGCAGGGCAACCCGTTGCACATCTTCGTACACGGCGACATCGGCGACCGCGCCCTGCTCGACCGCCTCTTTGCTGAACACCGCCCGCGCGCGGTGCTGCACTTCGCGGCTGAAAGCCACGTCGATCGCAGCATCCACGGCCCCGGTGCCTTCATGAAGACGAATATCGACGGCACCTTCACGCTGCTCGAAGCCACGCGCAGCCACTGGAACCTGCTGGACGATGCGGACAAGGTGGCCTTCCGCTTTCACCACATCAGCACGGATGAGGTTTACGGCAGCCTGGGGCCCGACGCGCCTGCCTTCACCGAAAGTCACGCCTACGAACCCAACAGCCCGTATTCGGCCAGCAAGGCGGCCAGCGACCACCTCGTGCGCGCCTGGTTTCACACCTACGGCCTGCCCGTCGTCACCACCAATTGCAGCAACAACTACGGGCCCTATCACTTCCCCGAAAAACTGATCCCGCTGATGATCGTCAATGCGCTCGCCGGCAAGCCGCTGCCGATCTATGGCGACGGCCAGCAGGTGCGTGACTGGCTGTATGTGGCTGACCACTGCAGCGCGATTCGCGCCGTGCTGGCTGGCGGGCGGGTCGGCGAGACCTACAACATCGGCGGCTGGAACGAGAAGACGAACCACGAGATCGTGCTGACGATCTGTGCGCTGCTGGATGATCTTCGGCCCAGCGCCGACGGGCCGTACACGCGCCTGATCACGCACGTCAAGGACCGGCCGGGCCACGACCGCCGCTACGCCATCGACGCACGCAAGATCGAACGCGAACTCGGTTGGCGCCCGGCCGAGACCTTCGACACGGGCATCCGCAAGACGGTGCAGTGGTACCTGGCGCACAGCGACTGGGTGGCCAATGTGCAGAGTGGTGGCTACCGCGAGTGGCTGTCAACGAATTACAAAGCGCGATGAAGATCCTGCTGCTGGGCAAGAACGGCCAGGTGGGCTGGGAACTGCAGCGTTCGCTGTCGATCCTGGGCGAAGTCGTGGCCTGCGATTTCGACTCACCGGCCGAGCTGAAGGCCGACTTCACGGACCCCGAGTCGCTGCTGGCACTGATCCGCCGCGTGCGGCCGGACGCCATCGTCAATGCGGCCGCGCACACGGCCGTTGACAAGGCCGAGAGCGAACCCGAATTGGCGCGCCACATCAATGCGCTGACGCCAGGCGTGCTGGCGCGCGAAGCCGCTGCGCTCGGTGCCTGCCTGGTGCACTACAGCACCGACTACGTCTTCGACGGCAGCGGCGAGCAACCGCGCGACGAAAGCGCCGCCACCAACCCCCTGAGCGTGTATGGCCGCACCAAGCTCGAAGGCGAGGAACTCATCCGCAGCAGCGGCTGCTCGCACCTGATCCTGCGCACAAGCTGGGTCTATGCCGCGCGCGGTGGCAACTTCGCGCGCACCATGCTGCGGCTGGCGGCAGAACGCGAAGAACTGAAGGTGATTGCTGATCAGATCGGCGCACCCACCGGCGCAGACCTGCTGGCCGATGTGACGGCGCTGGCTTTGCTGCGACTGCGCGCGCAGCCCGCACTGTCAGGCACCTACCACTGCGCCGCTGCGGGTCAAACGCACTGGCACGGCTATGCACAATTCGTCATTGAGTGGGCGCGGGCGCACGGCCACAGCGTGAAGGTCGCACCCGAGCGTGTGCTGTCCACGCTGACGCAGGACTACCCCACGTCAGCGCGCCGGCCTCTCAATTCGCGCCTCGACACCCAGAAGCTGCGCCGCACCTTCGGCATCACGCTGCCGCACTGGCAGCTGGGCGTGCAGCGTTTGCTGGCCGAAGTGCTGGCCTGACCCTTCAAGGACACCCATGCACCGCAAAGGCATCATCCTGGCCGGGGGCTCCGGCAGCCGGCTGCACCCGGCCACGTTGGCCGTTAGCAAGCAACTGCTGCCGGTGTACGACAAGCCGATGGTGTACTACCCGCTGTCCACGTTGATGCTGGCCGGCATGCGCGACGTGCTCGTCATCAGCACACCGCAGGACACGCCGCGCTTCCAGGCCCTGCTGGGCGACGGCAGCCGCTGGGGCATGTCGCTTAGCTACTGCGTGCAAGCGAATCCCGACGGCCTGGCGCAAGCCTTCATCCTGGGCCGCGAATTCGTCGCCGGCGGGCCGAGCGCGCTGGTGCTGGGCGACAACATCTTCTACGGCCACGACCTGGCGCACCAGCTGGCGCGCGCCGATGAACGCCGAGCCGGCTCCACTGTCTTCGCGTACCACGTACACGACCCAGAGCGCTACGGCGTGGTCGAATTCGACGCTGACCGCCGCGCGCTCAGCATCGAAGAAAAACCGGCCGCACCCAAGAGCAATTACGCCGTCACGGGCCTGTACTTCTACGACGAGCAGGTGTGCGACATCGCCGCCGGCATCAAGCCCAGCGCCCGCGGTGAACTCGAGATCACGGCCGTCAACGCGCAGTACCTGTTGCAGGGCCAGTTGAACGTCGAGATCATGGGCCGCGGCTTTGCCTGGCTCGACACCGGCACCCACGACAGCCTGCTCGAAGCCGGCCAGTTCATCGCCACGCTTGAAAAGCGCCAGGGCCTGAAGGTGGCCTGCCCTGAAGAGATCGCCTACCGCGCCGGCTGGATCGACGCAGCCCAGGTTGAAGCGCTGGCCATGCCGATGCTGAAGAACAGCTACGGCCAGTACCTGATGCGGCTGCTGCACGAGACGGTGTACTGAGCATGAAGCTGATCGCCACCGCACTGCCGGGCGTGATGATCGTCGAGCCCGCCGTCTTCGGCGACGACCGCGGCTGGTTCATGGAGAGCTTCAACGAAGCGCGCTGGCAAGCAGCACTGCAGGCGCACGGCCTGCCCCCGTCGCGCCGCTTCGTGCAGGACAACCACTCCTGCAGCCAGGCCGGTGTGCTGCGCGGCCTGCACTACCAGCTGCCGCCGCATGCGCAGGGCAAGCTGGTGCGGGTGGTCAAGGGCGCGGCCTACGACGTGGCGGTGGACATCCGGCGCGGCTCGCCGAGCTTTGCGCAGTGGGTGGGCGTGATGCTCGACGCCACGCGCCACCGGCAGCTCTGGATTCCCGAAGGCTTTGCGCACGGCTTCATGGCGCTGGAAGACGACACGCACTTCCTCTACAAGACCACCGACGTCTATGCCAAGGACTGCGAACGGGCGATCCGCTGGGACGACCCGCAACTGGCCGTCACCTGGCCTGCCGTCGGCTTGGGCGGCCCGCGCCTGGCGCCCAAGGATCTGGCCACGCCCTCATTCGCCGACGCCGAGCTGCCGGCGCTGGATAACACGACGCGTTGATACGAAAAAACCGCAGCCGAGGCTGCGGTTTCTGGTGACGCGAAGCGACCTGGTTCAGGTCGCGGCGCGGATGTTCGATGCTTGCGGGCCCTTCTGGCCTTGCTTCACTTCGAA
>JANNGN010000769.1:0-2301 GCA_031403895.1 Rubrivivax sp.
ATCGACATCGAGCCGGTCAGCGGCTATGGCGGCAAGCCGATCAACCTGCTGGTGGTGATGGATCCGCAAGGCGTGATGGCGCCGCTGGCTGGCTGGTTGGCTGGCGGACCACCGGCCCTGCACGCAGCCGGCGAAGCGGGCTCGCGGGTGGCCGTGGTCATCGGCAACGCGGCCTACGCCGGCGCGCCGCTGCCCAATGCCGCGAACGACGCCAAGGCCATGGGCAGTGTGCTGGCCGCGATGGGCTTTCGGGTCGTCTTGGCACACGACGCCGGCAAGGCGCAGATGGAGCAAGCCATTGCACAGGCGCGCGACCTGCTGCAGGGCCAGAACGGCGTCGGCCTGCTCTACTACGCCGGCCACGGCCTGCAGGTGGACTGGCGCAACTACCTGGTGCCCGTGGACGCCGCACCGCAAACCGCCGCCGACGTGCTGCGGCAGACCATGGACATCCAGTCCGTCATGGACGCCTTCAAGTCGGCCGGCAACCGCATGAACATCGTCGTGCTCGACGCCTGCCGCGACAACCCCTTCGGCGCCAGCGCCTCGGCCAAAGGCCTGGCCCCGCTGGACGCGCCCCCCGGTACCTTCCTGGCCTTCGCCACCGCGCCCGGCAATGTGGCTGACGACGGCAGCGCGGCCGACGGCAATGGCCTGTACACGCGCTTCCTGCTGCAGGAGTTGCCGCGCAAGGACGCGCGCATCGAAGACGTCTTCAAGCGCGTGCGGCTGCAGGTGCGCCAGGCCAGCCAAGGGCGGCAAATTCCCTGGGAAAGCACGAGCCTGGAAGACGACTTCGTCTTCGCCACCGGGCAAAAAGCCGAAGCAGCCAGCGCCTCGCGGCGCGAAGCCGCGTTCGACGCCGAGAAGAGCGAGTGGGACCGCATCAAGGACTCACCCCGTGCCGACGACTTCTACGCCTTCCTGCAGCGCTACCCGAACGGGCGCATCAGCGAGCTGGCGCAGTTCAGGCTCGACCAGCTGAACCGGCCCCAGTTGCAGGCGATGCAGACGGTGACGATGCTGCCGGCGGGCGTGGACCGCTTCCGCGTCGGTGACAGCTGGGCCTTCGAGCGCACCGACAGGCTGGCTGGCAACAGCGTCAGCCGCTTGCGCGGCGAGGTCACGGCCATCGAGGGTGGGCGGGTGATGGTCAACGCTGGCAAAACCATCTTCAACCAGATGGGTGGCGTGCTGCTCAACGGCAACGGCGCCAAGGACCCGGCGGTGGCGGTGGCCCCGGCCGACCTGCAGCTGGGCAAACGCTGGCGCTCAGCCTTCACCAACACACGACCTGGCAGCCCGGCAGCGCGCAACTTCTACGAACACCGGGTGGTGGCACTGGAGGAGGTGGTCGTGCCCGCCGGCCGCTACAAGGCCTTCCGCATCGATTCCAACGGCGAGTCGATCTGGCCGCACGGCGCAATCAGGCTGCACACCATGGTCTGGGTGGACCCGGCGACGATGACGGCGGTGCGCCTGGACACGCGCCATCAGTCCTACGTCGGCACGCAGTTCCATCAAGACTTCTCTGACGTGCTGCTGTGGCGCAAGCCGGTGCCACGAAGCTGAACCGTCAGCCGCCCGCCAGCGCCATGATCGCCGACGCCGGCACCGCGCCCGACTGCCGCTGCGTCTCCACCCCGCCCTGCAGCCGCAGCAGCGTCGGGAGGCTGCGGATGCCGTAGCGCGCGCTCAAGCGTGGGTTGGCGTCGCTGTCCACCTTGACCAGAAGCGCCTTGCCCTGCAACTGCGCCGCCGCCTGCTTGAAGGCCGGCGCCATCATCTTGCAAGGGCCGCACCAGGCGGCCCAGAAGTCCACCAACACCGGCAGTTTGGCGGCGGCGACAACGGCGTCGAAGCTGTCGTCACCCAGGTCCAGCGGCTGGCCCTGCAGCAAGGGCTGGCGACACTTGCCGCAGACAGGCGCGTCGTCGATGCGCACGGCAGGCAGCCGGTTGGTGGCGTTGCAGTGAGGGCAGGGCAGTTGGATGCGGGTCTCGTTCATGCGCTGCATCTGGGTATGGCTGGCCGTGCTTTCAAGCCAGGGCCAGACGCCCGGCCAGCGCAGCGCCGACGCAGCGCACGCCGCACCTGCGCGGCAACGCCAGGGGGAATAATGCGCCCACCCCGACCGTATGCCTGACATTGGACGCTCCACCCGCCTTTCGCCGACAGTTGCTGGACGCCGTTCCGCGTTTGCGCCGCTACGCGCGGGCCCTGACCTTTGATTCGGCTGCGGCCGACGACCTGTCGCAACAGGCCCTGGAGCGGGCGCTGTCGCACTGGCAGCAGTTTGAC
>JANNGN010000770.1:0-4091 GCA_031403895.1 Rubrivivax sp.
GAATTGCGGCAGGCCGATGGCGCCGGCGTAGGAGCCCTTGACGGCAGTCGGCTCGGTGCCTTCACGCGCGCACAGCACGAAGAATTCTTCCAGCTCGCTGCGGAAGAAGGCGCTGCGGTCACGGCGCCCGGGCGGGAAGTCGAAGGCAAGCGTGGCGAGTGCATCAAGGACGCGGAAGTTGCCGGTGATGCGACCGTAGAAGGATTCGACGCCGATGATGCCGACGATCATTTCCGCCGGCACGCCCCAGCGTTCCTGCGCTTCCTGCAGCCAGGCTTCGTGGTCGCGCCAGAAGGCCACGCCGGCCGCAACGCGCTGCGGCTCGATGAAACGCGCGCGGTAGGCGGCCCAGTTCTTCGCCGTGCCGGCGGGCGGCGGCATGATGAGTTTGCGCACGCTGTCAAGCCGGCGTGCCTGCGCCAGTTGCGCTTCGATCCAGGGTGCGCTCAGGCTGCGGCGTTCGGCCACCTCGGCGGCAAAGGCGCGCGCCGCGTCGTGATGGGCGTAGGGCGGGGCAGCGGGCCTGGCACCCGCCTTGGCTGCTGCGGCGGCCCAGGCCGGCAGCGACAGCATCAACGCCAGCGCGCTGCGGCGCGCTACAGGGAAAGGGGTCATGCCCCGATTATCGGGACCGCTGGCCGGCTCAGGCCGTGGGCTCAAGATTGGCCGGCGCCGTGCGCCGCGCCACCTGCGCAAAGCCGCGCCACCACAGCGCCAGCGCGCTGCGGTTGCTGGCGCCAGCGTCGGCGCCGTAGCGCTCGCGGTCGAGCGCGTCCAGCCTTTCGGCCAGCGCTTCACCCGCCGCGCCCAGCACCGCGCGCACCTGCTGCGCACGCGCCCGTGGCGCCTGGTGCGGCAGCACGGCCACCCCCAGCGCCTGCAGCCGCCGCATGACACGGCCCTGCAGCCGTTGCCAGGGGTCTTGGTGGTGGCGGTCCCACCAGGCCCAGCCGGCGCCGGCCAGCGCGCCGCTGCACAGCAGCAGGATCAGCGTCGTCGCCAGGTCCTGCCAGTCGGGCGTCTCGAAACCCAGTTTCTTCAGCAGGTCGAATTGCTGGCCGCGTGAATAGTTCAGCACCCACTGGTTCCAGCGGTTGTTGACGGTTTCCAGCGCCGCGCGCAGCTGCGCCGCAAAGGCCGGGCTCAGGCTGTTCATGGCACCGGCCACCAGGCCCGGCGGCGGGCGCAGGCTGCGGCCACGCTGCACCCGCTCGGGCGCCACGGCGGCGGTGGGGTCGATGCGCAGCCAGCCCACGCCGGCCTGCCAGATCTCGGCCCAGGCATGCGCGTTGCGCTGGCGCACGACGACATAACCGTCCTGCAGATCGGGGTCGGCGCCCTGGTAGCCGGTGACCACGCGCGCCGGCACGTCCATGGCCCGCATCACGACCACGAAGGCACTCGCGTAGTGTTCGCAGAAACCGAGCTTGCGGTCGAGCCAGAAGTCGTCGATGGCGTTGCCGCTGTAGGCGCCGGGCTCCAGCGTGTAGGTGTAGCCGCCGCTGCGGATGTGGGCCAGCACGGCGCTGGACAAGGTGCGCGCATCAGCGTTGGCCAAAGCCGGCTGCTGGCGCAGTTGCGCCGCCCATTGCAAGGTGCGCGGGTTGGCGTTGGGCGGCAGGTCAACCAGGTCGCGCAGCCCCAGCACGTTTTGCCGCGGGCCGTGGCGGTGGCTGAGCCAGGCACTGACTTCGACACGCTGGCGCTCGATCAGCGGGCGGTCGGTCTGCCACTGGCCGTCGCTGCGCTGCGTCAGCAGCCAGCCTTCGATGCGCGGCGCGCTGTCAGCACGGTCGGGCGTCATTTCCAACAGCGGCAGCAGCGGCAGCTGGCTCGGCTCGACCGTCATCTCGTAGCGCAGCGGCGGGCCGCGCACTTCCAGTTCGAGCCGTGGCCTTTCTGCGGCCGGGAAATTGGGCACCAGGCGTGTCCAGTCGCGGCCGTCGAAAGTGCTCAGCACGGGGCCGCGAAAGTACAGCTGATCGGGCTGCGGCACGGGGCCGAAAAAGCGCAGCCGCAGGGCGACGGAATCGTCTTCGGCAATCGACGCCACACCGCCCAGGCGCATCGTCCCCGACAGGCCGGTGCGGCCGACGGCGTCCTGCGGCAGCCCCCACAGCGGCCCGATGCGCGGGAACAGCACAAAGAGCGCCAGCATCACCGGCACGCCCAGCAAAGCCGCGCGCGCCGCCACCGCGCCGGCGCGCCACAGCGGCGGCCGGCCGACTGGCATGTGCGCCAGCACCAGCGCCGTCAAGAGGCCCCACACGGCGCCCAGCAGCCACAGCCCGGTGGCCAGCGACTGCGAGTGCAGGAAGTGCGTCAGGACAAGAAAGAAGCCGAGGAAAAAGACCACCAGCGCGTCGCGCCGCGCGCGCAGTTCCAGCGTCTTCAGCGACATCAGCACGACGAGCAGCGTGATGCCGGCCTCTTTACCGAGCAGCGTGCGTTCACCCCACAGCGTCAGGCCACCGGCCAGCACCAGGATGGCGCTGATGAGCCAGCGGCTGGGCAGCGCCGCCGACCTCAGGGCCAGCCGCGTGCGCCAGGCCAGCAGCGCCAGCGTCATGGCCGCGCACCACAGCGGCAGGTGCAGCAGGTGCGGTGCCACGGTCCAGCCGATGACAGCCATCTGGAACAGCGTGTCGCGCGTGTCGCGCGGCAGGTGGGCGGCTCTTTCGCGCAGTGAAAGGATCATGGCCACAGCGCCAGCAGGTCGAGCGCCGTGCGGCGGTGGGCATCGCCTTGCTGCGGCGGCAGGACGCGCCCGGGCAGGCGCAGGCCGCAGTCCAGCCCTTCGCGGTCGGCCAGCAGCACCCACGCGGCCAGGCGCGAGAGCCGATGTTCGGTGTCGGCCCCGGCGCCACCCGCTGCGTCGGCCCAGTCGAGCCAGAGTGCGCGGCTGGCGGTGCCGGCGGTTTCGCGGCTGACCAGTTCACCGCTGCGCGCAACCTTCTTCCACACCACCTGGCGCATGGTGTCGCCGCGGCGCCAGGGGCGAACGCCGTCGAGTTCACTGCCGCTGCTGCGCGTGGTGTTGCGTTCGTCGCCGGGCGTGGCGGCGCTTTGTGGCAGCGGCGGTGCGGGCGTTTCCGGACGCGGCCAGGCCAGCGCCTGCGCGGCCGGGCGCCACACCGTCCAGGCGCGGAAGAGGCCGAAGGGGAACACCGTCTCCAGCACCAGCACCGGCACCGCGTGCCAGCCGCGACGCGGCGGCACGAAGCTCAGGTGCGCGCTGGCCTGGCCGCCGGCTGGCGCGTCGCACCAGGCAAAGCTGGCGCCGTGGGCCAAGCGGTCCTCGAAGCGCAGCGCCAGGCCGTGGCGTTCCCGGCCAGGGTTGGTGAGCACCACCTCCAGCCGCGCCGGCTCACCGGCAAAAGCCGCTGGCAGCGGGCGCAGGTGCAGCGTCAGGCCGCGCAGGTTGCCGTGCGTCAGGTGCATCGACACGATGCCGGCGCCGGCCAGCAAAAAGGTCAGCGCAAAGCCGAGGTTGAGCTGGTAGTTGATGGCCGCCAGCAGCATCACCACCAGGGTGCCGGCAAACAGGAAGCCGGCCTTGGTGGGCAGGATGTAGATGTTGCGCTGGCCCAGCAGCCAGCTGTCGGTGTGCGGCAGGCGCGCCTGCCACCAGCGGCGAAATTGCGCGCGCGGTGTCCAGGCGGCGAGTGCGTTCACGGCAACCACCGCGGTCACGGTATCGGTGTCGCCTCGACCATTGCCCGCACTTGTTCGACAGGTCCGCGGCCTGCGCCCGCCACCGGCACCAGGCGGTGCGCAATGGCCTGCGGCAGGATGGCCTGCACGTCGTCGGGCGCCACGTAGTCGCGGCCGGCCATCAGCGCGCGCGCCTTGGCCACGCGCAGCGCCGCCATGCCGGCGCGCGGCGACAGGCCCTGCACGAACCAGGCGCCCGAGCGCGTGGCGGCGATCAGCGCTTGCAGGTAGTCCAGCAGCGGCGGCGCGGCGCGCACGCCCAGCACTTGCAGTTGCGCGGCTTGCAGTTCGGGCGGCGTCATGACCGGCTGCAACTGCATCGCGGCATGGCGGCGGTCACCGCCACTGAGCAGTTCGCGCTCGGCCGCGCGGTCGGG
>JANNGN010000771.1:0-1694 GCA_031403895.1 Rubrivivax sp.
CGCGGCCGCTGGCCGCTGGCCGGCATCACGCTGGACTGCAAGCACATCCCCGACGCCGCCATGACGCTGGCCGTGATGGCGCTGTACGCCGATTCACCCACGCTTCTCACCGGCATTGCGAGCTGGCGCGTGAAGGAAACCGACCGCATCGCGGCCATGGCCACTGAACTGCGCAAGCTGGGCGCCGGCGTTGAAGAAGGCGCGGACTTCATCGTCGTCACACCACCCACGCAGTGGCACGCCGCAGCCATCCACACCTACGACGACCACCGCATGGCGATGTGCCTGTCGCTGGCCGCCTTCAACCCGCTGGCAGGCGCATCGGTGCCGGTGCGCATCCTCGACCCGCACTGCGTGGCCAAGACTTTCCCCGACTACTTCGAGGCCTTCTTCGGCGTCGTCACCGCGGATAGCGCTGACGTGCCTGTGATCACCATCGACGGCCCCACCGCGTCCGGCAAGGGCACGCTGGCAGCCGAGGTGGCCAGTGCGCTCGGCTGGGAGTTGCTGGATTCCGGCGCCTTGTACCGCGCCGCTGGCCTTGCTGCGCAGGCCGCCGGTGTGGCACCAGACGATGAAGCGGCCGTCGCCAGGATCGCCGCCACGCTGCCCTTGCGCTTCGGCCACGGCGAAGAAGCCGGCCGTATCTGGCTTGACGGCCGCGACATCACCGACGAATTGCGGCTTGAAAGCACGGGCCTGCTGGCGTCCCGCGTCTCGGCCCTGCCCGCAGTGCGCCAGGCCCTGCACGCCTTGCAGGTGGCCTTCCGCCGCGCGCCTGGCCTGGTGGCCGACGGCCGCGACATGGGCACCGTGGTCTTCCCCGACGCGAAGCTCAAAATCTTCCTCACCGCCAGCGCCCAGCAGCGTGCCGAGAGGCGATATAAGCAATTGATTTCAAAAGGAATTCCCGCTAATATCGCCGACCTTGCGGCTGACCTTGAAGCGCGCGACGAGCGGGACCGCAACCGCCCCGTTTCGCCTGCAAAGCCGGCCCATGACGCAAAGCTGCTCGACAACTCAGACCTCAGCATCGAGGACTCGGTGCAACAGGTTCTGGCGTGGTGGCAGCAGCGACAACAGCAGCGATAAAACCAGCGATAAAAGCAGCCCTTGCGCACTCACCCCTGCCTTCTCAACCGCCACCAACGGGTTGTCTAGACAAGAGAGCGCAAGTTTTCAACCATAACCCGCGGCACCCGCCGCAAGCACCGCCCGCTCTGCTTTTCACTGCCCGGGCAAGCCAGGAAACCCATGACTGTCACTACTACCGTCACCTCTTCGGGTGGCAACGGTTCTTTTGCCGCTCTGTTCGAGGAAAGCCTCAAGAGCAACGACATGCGCGTCGGCGAGGTCATCTCCGCCGAAGTCGTGCGCATCGAGTTCAACCACGTTGTGGTGAACGCCGGCCTCAAGAGCGAAAGCTATGTGGCCATTGAAGAATTCAAGAACGACAAGGGCGAGCTCGAAGTCCAGGTCGGCGACTTCGTGTCGGTCGCCATCGACGCCGTCGAAAACGGCTACGGCGACACCATCCTCAGCCGCGACAAGGCCAAGCGCCTGGCGTCGTGGATGTCGCTGGAAAACGCGCTGGAGAGTGGCGAATTCGTCACCGGCACGGTCAGCGGCAAGGTCAAGGGCGGCCTGACGGTGCTGGTCAACGGCATCCGCGCCTTCCTGCCCGGCAGCCTGCT
>JANNGN010000772.1:0-1734 GCA_031403895.1 Rubrivivax sp.
GGGTCGGCACCGCGCTGCACCAGCGCCACATAGCGCAGCAACGCAGTCTCGCCTTCCTTTGCATGCTTGAGTTCCAGGTGCAGCGCGCCCAGCGACAGGTAGGGCGGTGCCACATCCGGTTCGGCAGCCGTGGCCAGTTGCAGCTGCGTGATGGCATCGGCGTAGCGCTGGCTGGTGGTGAGCACCCGCACGTAGGCCAGCCGCAGTGCTGTCCCGGCTGCGGGCTGGCGCAGGTAGTCCAGCACGGTGGCCTCGGCCTGGGGCCGTTCTCGCATCAGTTCCAGCGCCAGCAGCGGCGGGCCTATTGCCGCCGGTTCGAGTGCGAAGGCCTCGCGCGCAAGGGCCAGGGCACGGTCGGCCTCCTTGGCTTCGAGCCAGGCACGGCCCAATGCGACACGGGTTGCGATGCGTGTATCGGACCCGTCGCGGTAAGGCTTGAGCACCTCTTCCATGATGCCGGCCACCTGGCGCGCATCGTTGGCACGCTGCAGAAAACGTGGCATCGCGGCGACGAGGCTGCCGCGCTCGGCCGCTGGCGTCTGCTCCAGCAGAGATCGCAGCGGTTCGGTCACTTCATCGGCCCGGTTCAGGGCCAGCAGGATCTGCATCTGCACCCGCAGTGCGTCCAGCGACGCCGGACGCGCCAGGCGCCAGGCGCGCGACGCGGCCAGGGCTTGATCACCGGCGCGGGCCTGCAGCGCAACGTCCACCGTGCGGCGGAACAGGCCTTCGTCCTTGGTGCGGCGCGCCGCGTCGAGCAGCCAGTCGTAAGCCGTGCCGGCGTCACCTTGACTGAGCGCCAGCTCGCCGATGATGAGCTGGAAAAGCAGCCGCCCGTCCATGTCCGAGTTGGCGGCTCGGGCCTCGGCCGGCGCTGGCGTGGCGGCCGCAGGAACGGACGGTGCAGCGGGTGTTTGACCCTGGCACAACAGGGGCGCGGTGAGCAACGCGGCGAACGCAAGACGCCAGTGGCGGCGATCGGTCATGGATGCTCCCGAAAAAAGCCAAAATTCATTCTCACATAATGACCCGATGCCAGAACTCCCCGAGGTCGAGGTCACCCGGCGCGGCCTGGCAGCACCTTTGTTGGGTGCCCAGGTGCTGTCTTTGAGCCTGGGCAAACCGTTGCGTTGGCCGCTGGGGCGGCCGCCTGCGAGCCTGGTGCCCAGCCACGTGGGCGCCATCACGCGGCGCGGCAAATACCTGTGGCTGCCACTCCTGCAAGACGATGCACCCGGAGGCGGCCTGCTGCTGCACCTGGGCATGTCGGGCTCGCTGGCGCTGCTGACGCGCCCACCACCGCCCGGCCCGCACGACCACTTCGACCTCGTCACCGACCGCGGCACGCTGCGCCTGAACGACCCGCGCCGCTTTGGCGCCGTGGTCTGGTCGCCGTCACGGGCTGACGCCCCTGCGGCCACGCTGTTGGCCCGGCTGGGCCCCGAGCCCTTCGACCCCGCACTCACGCCGACCACTTTCCACGCCGCGCTGCAGCGGCGCCGTGCGCCCATCAAGAGCGTGCTGCTCGCCGGTGACGTGGTGGTGGGCGCCGGCAACATCTACGCCTGTGAAGCCTTGTTCCAGGCCGGCATCCACCCCGCTTTGCAAGCCGACCGCATCAGCCGGCCGCGTGCGGCACGGCTGCTGGCCGCCGTGCGCCACACGCTCGCGCGGGCGCTGGAGCTGGGCGGGACCACGCTGCGCGACTTCACCGACGTGCACGGCGCCAGTGGC
>JANNGN010000773.1:0-1919 GCA_031403895.1 Rubrivivax sp.
CCCGGCTTTTTGCAGATGAAACGCGTGGACTGGAACTCACCGGCGCAATTGCTTGAAAAAATAATTCACCACGAAGCCGTACACGCGGTCGATGGCTGGGACGACCTGCGCCGCCGCCTGCAGCCCGACCGCCGCTGCTTCGCGTTCTTTCACCCGCAGCTGCCCGACGAGCCTTTGATCTTTGTCGAGGTGGCGCTGCTGCCCGAGATGCCGGCCGCCATCAGCCCGCTCATCGACAAGCTCAGCATTCCGATGACGCCCGAGCGCTTTCGCGTCGCCGCCTTCTACAGCATCAGCAATTGCGAGCCGGGGCTGCGCGGCGTGAGCCTTGGCAACTTCCTCATCAAGACAGTGGCGCAGCAGTTGCAGCGCGAACTGCCGCGGCTGCGCACCTTCTGCACGCTGTCGCCGATTCCCGGCTTTGCGGCGTGGCTGCTGTCGGAGCCCGACTTCACGGCGCTGCCACTGCTGCGCAAGTCAGGCCTGGCCGATCTGGAAGCCGCCCGCGACCGGCTGCGCACGCTGTGTGGGGGCGACCTGACGGCGCTGCAAGGCCCTGCGGTACACGAGACCTTGGCCACCGAAGACCTGGCCGCGCTGCAACTGCTGTGCAGCGCCTACCTGCTGTGCCTGTCGCCCACCAAGGCGGGCGACCCGGTGGCGCGTTTCCACCTCGACAACGGCGCCCGGCTTGAGCGGCTCAACGCGCGTGGCAACATGTCGGGCAAGGGCTTGCGGCAGTCCTTTGGCATGATGGTCAACTACCTCTATGACCTGGCCAAAGTGGAAGCCAGCCATGCCAAGTTCCGCCAGGGCGAAGTGGCACGGTCACGCGCCATCACCAGCCCGGGCTGAAGAATCTGAACAACAACGTTGGAGACAAAACCATGACCCGCATCACAAGACGCCAAGTCCTCGTTGGCGGCACGGCCACCGTGGCCGGTTCACTCGCTGCACCGTGGGTCCACGCCCAAAGCGCCTGGCCGACGCGCCCCGTCACCATCGTCGTGCCCTTTCCGCCCGGCGGCGGCACCGACGCCTTTGCGCGCCCTTTGTTCGCGGCCATGACGCGCAACCTGGGCCGCCAGTTCGTCATCGACAACAAGGGTGGCGCCGGCGGCACGCTGGGCGCCAGCGTGGCAGCCAAGGCTGCGCCCGACGGCTACAGCTACTTCATGGGCGCGGTGCATCACGCCATTGCACCCAGCATGTACCCGAAGCTGGACTACCAGCTGGAAACCGACTTCATCCCGGTCGGCCTGATCTCCAGCGTGCCGCAAGTCATCGTCGTGAATCCGCAGCGCGTGCAGGCCAGCACGCTGCCGCAGTTGCTGGACTTTCTGCGCAAGAACCCGGGCAAGCTGAATTACGGCTCGGCCGGCAACGGCACCTCGCACCACCTGGCGGGTGAACTCTTCAAGCTGCAAACCAGGACCTTCATCACCCACATCCCGTACCGCGGTGCGGGCCCGGCGCTGCAAGACCTGATCGCCGGCCAGGTGGACCTGATGTTCGACGGCCTGGGCTCCAGCGCCACCCACATCAAGGGTGGACGGTTGAGGGCCATCGCAGTGGCCGGCGACAAACGCGCACCCGGCTTTGCCGACGTGCCCACCACCACCGAAGCCGGCCTGCCCACCTACCAGGTCGCCACCTGGTACGGCCTGTGGGCGCCCAAGGGCACGCCGCGCGAGATCGCGATGCAGACGCAGGCCGAGATGCGCAAGGCGCTGAACGCCGACGACCTGAAGGCCATCTGGACCAGCCTCGGCGCCGAAACCCCTAACCTCTATGGTGAGCAGTTTGGCCGCTTCGTGGGCAGCGAGATCAAGCGCTGGGCCGAGGTCGTGAAAAGCAGCGGCGCAAAGCTTGACTGAGCGCATGAAGCAGGAGAACCTTTACGCTGCGCTGCGTGCAGC
>JANNGN010000774.1:0-1919 GCA_031403895.1 Rubrivivax sp.
CGCCGCCGCGCATCACCCGCGCCGAAGCCGCAGCCACTCTTGGCGCCATGCAGCTGAGCTTCATGAGCGAATCACGCCGGCTAGACAACCGGCGGCTGAAGTCAGAACTGCGGCTGAAGCTGCGTTACCCCACGGTGGCGCAGGGCCTGGCAGAGCTTTCAGAGCCTTCAGCGCTGTCAGCGCCGTGAGCGTCTCCTGCGTGACCCAAAAGGCGGCTGGCCACGCCAGTAGCGGATCATCAGGAAGCCGCCCACCATGCCGCCCAGGTGGGCGAAGTGCGCGATGTTGCCGACGCTGCCGCCGAGCAATGAATCCAGCAGGCCCGAGCCCAGCAGCAATTCGATGCCTCCGAAGAGGATGACGAAGGTGCGCGCCTTCATCGGAATGGGCGGGAACAGCGGCATGATGATGCGGTTGGGAAACAGCATGCCAAAGGCCAGCAGCAGCGCAAAGAGCGCGCCCGACGCACCCAGCGTGGGCACGCGTGAACCGGTGAAGTAGGTGAAGATCATTTGCGCCAGCGCAGCGGCCAGCACGCCGGCCAGCAGAAAGTGCCAATACCGCCGCGGGCCCCAAAGCCGCTCCAGCTCGGAGCCAAACATCCACAGCCCCAGCATGTTGAAGAACAAGTGCCCGATGCCGCCGTGCAGGAAGGCGTAGGTGACCACCTGCCAGGGCATGAAATTGCCGCTGGCCACCGGATAGAGCGCAAACCAGGCGGTCAGCGGCAGGAAGAACTGCAGGGCGAACACTGCCGTGCAGGCCAGCATCAGGTTCTTGGTGATGGTCGGGATCGGCGGCATGGATTGAATACGCGGAAGTGGGCTGCAAAAGCCCGGCTGGTGCCCTCGGCCAGACTCGAACTGGCACGCCTTGCGGCGGCGGATTTTGAATCCGCTACGTCTACCGATTTCGTCACGAGGGCAGGGAAGCTTGGGTGGCTCGCCGAAGCTTTTTCATTATCACACGCACCCTGCGCGCGGTTTGCCGCCACTGCGACAATGAAGCCCCATCAGAGGAGCACAGATGACACAAGCCGTGTCCTACAAAACGCTGGAAGACGTGATCGGCGCCACGCCGCTGGTGCGCTTGCAGCGCCTGCCCGGTGAGTTTGGCGCACTGCGCGGCAACGTGATTCTGGGCAAGCTCGAAGGCAACAACCCAGCGGGTTCGGTGAAGGACAGGCCGGCCATCAGCATGATCCGGCGCGCCGAAGAACGCGGCGAAATTCGCCCCGGCGACACGCTGATCGAGGCCACTTCGGGCAACACCGGCATCGCGCTGGCCATGGCTGCCGCCATTCGCGGCTACCGCATGGTGCTGATCATGCCGGAGGACCTGTCGATCGAACGCGCGCAGACGATGAAGGCCTTTGGCGCCGAACTGATCCTGACGCCGCGCTCGGGCGGCATGGAATACGCGCGCGACCTGGCCGAGACGATGCAGCGCGAAGGCAAGGGCCGTGTGCTGGACCAGTTTGCCAACGCCGACAACCCGCGTGTACACGAAGAAAGCACCGGCCCCGAGATCTGGGCCGACACCGGCGGGCGCATCACGCATTTCGTCAGTGCCATGGGCACCACCGGCACCATCACCGGTGTCTCGCGCTACCTGAAAGCGCAGAACCCGGCCGTGCGCATCATCGGTGCGCAGCCGGCCGAAGGCTCGCGCATTCCCGGCATCCGCAAGTGGCCCGAGGCCTACCTGCCGAAGATCTACGACGCGCGTGCCGTCGATGAACTGGTGCTCGTCAGCCAGGCCCACGCCGAGGACATGGCACGCCGGCTGGCGCGTGAAGAGGGCCTGTTTGCAGGCATCTCGGCGGCTGGCGCGTGCTGGGTGGCACTGCAACTGGCGAAGACGGTTGAAAACGCCACCATCGTCTTCATCGTCTGCGACCGGGGGGACCGCTACTTGTC
>JANNGN010000775.1:0-2489 GCA_031403895.1 Rubrivivax sp.
GGCTGTTCGGTGAAGTACCCGTCGATGTAGCTGCGGCTGAACTTCAGGGCAGGCGCTGGTACTGCGCCGCCAGCACCTTGAAGCCGGCGCTGTCCACCGGCCGGCCCAGTTCTTCAGCCAGGATCGCCGCCACCGCATCGGCCTGCCGCGCGGCTTCGGCCGCGTCCAGAAACAGCAGCCGGCAGCGCCGCGCCAGCACGTCTTCCACCTCGCGCGCCAGCTCAAAGCGCGCGGCAAAACGCACCATCGCTTCGCTCAACGCGCCGCTGCCCGATTCGGCGTCGCGCCAGAGCCAGTGGCTGGCGCCCGGCAGCGTGCGCAACAAGGCCGCTTCGCTACCGTACAGATGTTCGCCCGGCGGCTCGCCCAGGGGCCTGCCTGGGGCGGCGCCGATCAGCGGCAGGCGCGCGGTCACGCCTGCGGGCTTGCTGGCCATCAGCCCGCGCGCCATGCAGCGCGAGAGCACGTCTTCGGCCATCGAGCGGTAGGTCGTCCACTTGCCGCCCGTCACCGTGACCAGGCCCGACGCGCCCACCACCACCGTGTGTTCGCGCGAAATGGACTTCGTGTTCTCGCCGGCATGGCCTTCGGGTTTGACGAGCGGGCGCATGCCGACCCAGACCGAACGCACGTCGCTGCGCTGCGGCGCGCGCGCCAGGTACCTGCCGGCTTCGTGCAGGATGAAGGCCACTTCTTCGGCCAGCGGCTCGGGCTCCAGCGGCAGGTCGGCGCGCGGCGTGTCGGTCGTGCCGAGAATGGTCTTGCCGAGCCATGGCACCGCAAAGAGCACGCGGCCGTCTTCGGTCTTGGGCACCATCAACGCGTGCGAGCCGGGCAGGAAAGCGCGGTCAACGATGAGGTGTACACCCTGGCTCGGGGCCACCAAACGCGGGCGCGACTGGTGCGCTTCAGCGGCAGCGGCATCGTGGTCCATGTCGCGCACGGCATCGACCCACACGCCCGTGGCGTTGACGACGCAGCGCGCGCGCAGCGTGGTGGTGGCGCCGCTTTCGCTGTCGCGCACGTGCAGCCCGCGCACCTGGCCCTTTTCATGGACCAGGCCGGTCGCGGCGCAGTGGTTGACGAGCAAGGCGCCGCGCGCCGCCGCCGTGCGCGCCAGCAGCAGCGCCAGGCGCGCGTCGTCGAACTGGCCGTCCCAGTAGCGCACGCCGCCGTGCAGGCCGCGCGGCTGCACACCCGGCAGCAATTCGAGCGTGCGGCGCTGGCTCAGCCATTCGGTGCCACCCAGGCCCTGGCTGCCGGCGAGTGCGTCGTAGGCTTTGAGTCCGACGCCGTAGAAGCCGCGTTCCCACCAGTGGTAGGCCGGCATCACAAACGCCAGGCGCTGCGCCACATGAGGCGCGTTGGCCAGCATGGCGCCGCGTTCGTGCAGCGCTTCGCGCACGAGGCCGATGTCGCCCTGCGCCAGGTAGCGCACACCGCCGTGCGCCAGCTTGGTGGCGCGCGACGAGGTGCCCTTGGCAAAGTCGTGCGCTTCGACCAGCACGACCTGGAAGCCGCGCACCGCCGCGTCCAGCGCTACGCCCAGGCCGACCGAGCCGCCGCCGATGACGGCCAGGTCCCAATCGCGCGGCTCTTGCAGGCGGGCCAGCAGGTCGGCGCGGGGCAGGGCTTGGGTCATGGCCTATGCACCCGGTTCGCGCTATGCACGCGCGAAGTTGACCGGCAGCCCCGGCACGTCCACGCGCGCGTGCAGCACATAGCCGGCCAGCGGCTGCGCGGCCAGCTCCGTGGCGGGCCGCCTTTCACGCGAGGTGGTGATGTACAGCGTGCGCAGGTCGGGCCCGCCGAAGCAGGGCATGGTGGGGCAGCGCACCGGCAGCGTCAGCTCTTGCAGCACGCGGCCGTCGGGCGCGATGCGCAGCAGGCGCTGGCCTTCGAACAGGGCACACCAGTAGGCGCCCTCTGCGTCCACCGCTGCGCCGTCGGGGCGGCCGCCATAGAGCGACAGGTCCTGAGCGGCCTGCTTCGCGGCAAATTGAATCAGCACCCGGGGCTGCAACAGCGTGCCATCCACCGGGTTGAAGTCGTAGGCCATGACGCGGTGGCTGGGTGTGTCGGCCCAGTACAGCGTGTGGCCGTCGGGGCTGAAAGCCAGGCCGTTGCTGACCGTCACGTCGCCCGCCATGCGCGTCAGGCTGATGCCGTCCCAGCGGTACAGCGCAGCCAGCGGCGCAGTGCGCGGCTCGAAGATGGTGCCCACCCACAGGCGGCCCTGCGCGTCGGCCTTGCCGTCGTTGAAACGTTCGTGTTGCGGGTCGTAGGGCGGTGGGCTCAGCCGCTGGCGTGTACCGCTGCCGGGGTCGAACTTGAAGAGGCCGTCGCGCATCGCCAGCAACAACTGGCCGCCAGGCAGCGGCGCCACGCAGCCGGGTTCGGTGTCGAAGGACCAGGCCGTGTGCTGCGCGCTGCCCGGGTGCCAGCGGTTGAGCTGCCGGCCGGCGATGTCGCACCAGTACAGCGCCGCT
>JANNGN010000776.1:0-2155 GCA_031403895.1 Rubrivivax sp.
GTGGTGCGCACCGCCGCCACCAGCGGGCCGCGCACGGCCACGGCAAAGTCCAGCCGCGGCTGCTCGGTCAGGCCATGGGTGATGTCCAGGCGGTCGTCGATGATGTTGATGCCGCCGACAAAAGCCACCTCGCTGTCGACCACGCACAACTTCTGATGCAGCCGCCGCAGCTGCCCGGGCATGAACCATGACCACCAGCGCTCCAGCGGGCGGAAGACCTCGAGCTCGATGCCGGGCACGGACAACCACTGGCGCAGGCGCGAGAGCGTGCCGAGCGAGCCAAAGCCATCGACCACCACGCGCACCACCACACCGCGCCGTGCCGCCGCCACCAAAGCATCGGCCACCGCACGGGCGGCGCCATCGTCATGGAAGATGTAGGTGGCCAGCCAGATCTCGCTGCGTGCAGCGGCCATCGCCGCCACCATGCCGGGGAAGAGTTCGTCGCCACCTTGCAGCAGTTGCACCCGGTTGCCGCCCACCAAGTGGGCCGGAGGCAGCGCGTGACCGAGTGCGATGCGGGCGTCCAAGCTGTCGCGTTGGTCGTCCATCGCACCCGGCGCCATCAATCGGGCTCGAGTTCGGCCACCAGCGGCAGGTGGTCGGACATGCGCGCCCAGGCCATGCCGCGCGGCACCATCGTCGAACTGCAGCTGAGGCCACGCAGGTAGAAGCGGTCAAGCGCAAACACCGGTGCGATCGACGGGAAGGTGGCGGCGCCGCTGCGGCCGGGCCCGGGCCCAGATCCGGCCCCGCCTTCGCTGCGTGGCGCCAGGGCGCGGTGCAGGCCCAAGGCCTGCATCGGCGCGTCCAGCCGCTCGCCCCAGTCATTGAAGTCGCCGGCAACCACCAGCATGGCGTCGCGCGGCACTTCGGTGTTGATGAAGTGCGCGAGCCGCTCCACCTGGCGCACACGGCCGCGGTGGCCAAGGCCGAAGTGCACCACCACCGCGTGCACCGTGCTGCCGTTCCACACCACCGGCACATGCAGCAGGCCGCGCTGCTCGAAGCGGTGGTCGCTGACGTCGTGGTGGCCCACGTCGCCCATCGGCCAGCGCGAGAGCAGCGCGTTGCCGTGTTCGCCACCACGCGTGACGGCGTTGGTACGGTAGGCCACCTCGTAGCCCTCGGGCGCCAGGTAGTCGGCCTGGCCTTGTTCGGGCCAGCCGAAGTGGGTCCGGTCGAAGCGGCGTGCTTCGCGGTGGTGGAAGAGCCGCACTTCCTGCAGGAACACGAGGTCGGCGTCGAAAGCCTCCACCGCCAGGCCCAGGTTGTGGATTTCAAGCCGCTTGCGCGGGCCCAGGCCGCGCACGCCCTTGTGGATGTTGTAGGTGGCCACACGCAGCGCGCCGAAGCCAGTGTAGGGCGGCATCAGGCTGCTGTTGAGCGGGTTCAAGGGGGGCATCAGCCAGGCACCGTCACGAAACGAGGCAGTTGCAGGACGGCTTGCGCATTGCTGGGCGAGAAGCAGCGGTCTGCGGCCGCCTGCCAAGGCAACCAGACACTGGCCAGGTGTTCACGCGCGTTCAGCGTAACGGGCAGGGTGTGCGGCACGGTGAGGCCGAAGACGTGTTCGGTGTTGTGCGTGACGCCAGGCGCATAGCGGTGGCGCCAGACGGGGTAGATCTCATAGACGTTTTGCAGCTTCCAGTCACGCAGCGTGCCTTCAGCAATGCCGGTTTCCTCGGCCACTTCGCGCCAGGCGGTGGCGGGCAGCGGTTCATCCTCGGCGTCGAGCGAGCCGGTCACGCTTTGCCAGTAGCCGGGCTTGTCGGCACGCTCGATCAGCAGCACGTCCAGCGCAGGCGTGTGGATCACCACCAGCACCGAGCGTGGAATCTTGAAGGGGCGGTTCTCAGACACCGCTGACCACGGCGTCCAGTGAATCGGCGAAGACACTGGCGCTTTGTTTCAAGGACTGCACGGGCTTGCGCAGCAGCCGTTCAGGCAACGCGGCGCACAGCTGCGGCGCCAGGAACAGCTTTTCGCCGGCCACCTCCACGGTCTGCGACAGGCGCCGGGGCAGCACGCCAGGTGGCAACGTGAAACGCGCCAGCGGCATCACAAGCCGGGTTGAAAACTGCGACAGCTGATCGCTCTGCAACACCACGAAATAGGGAAACGCTTCGCGCTGCGCGACCGTGGGGTTGGTGTA
>JANNGN010000777.1:0-5476 GCA_031403895.1 Rubrivivax sp.
AGCGTGGCGGGCAGGCGGTGAATGGGGTTGGGTTTCATGGCGTCGGGGATGCCCCGCAGGGCTACCGCCTAGTATGCGACAAGGCATCGTGCGCCGTGCCGGCCGGCATGCGCTGGGCGCAGCCGGCGGCCTGTAAGGAAAGGCTTATTTCTTCAGGCTGTCGCGGATCTCGCGCAGCAGCACCACGTCTTCCGGTGTCGCCGCCAGCGCCGCTGCGGGTGCTTCGCGCTTCATGCGGTTCATCTGCTTGACCATCATGAAAATGATGATGGCCAGGATGATGAAGTTGATGGCGATGGTGATGAAGCTGCCGTAGGCAAACACGGCGCCGGTCTTCCTGGCTTCAACCAGTGTGGTGGCGGCCTGCCCGGCGAGCGGGATGAAGTAGTTGTTGAAGTCCAGGCCGCCAAAGATCTTGCCCACGATTGGCATGATCAGGTCGCCAACCATCGAATCGACAATTTTGCCGAAAGCGCCGCCGATGATCACGCCCACAGCCAGGTCCATCACATTGCCTTTGAGGGCAAACTCTTTGAATTCCGATGCAAAACTCATGCTCTCGCTCCTGCGCTTCATTGCCAGCGGGCAAAGTACCCGCCTGGGCCGCATGGTGGCGGCGGGCCGGACCATAGTTGCGGCCCGCAGGGGCGTCAACTGACTTCGGGATGGTGTCGGGATGGTGTCGCGATGGGCGGCGGCCCCGGCCGGGCAATGGCGGCTCGGATAGAATTCGGGGCTGACCCGAAACGCCTTCGGCGCTTCGCTTCACCACTTCCAGACCGACCAGCAGAGGACAGGCATGAGCGGCACGATCGTTGACAGCAGCGGCATGAGCAACGGCAGCAGCATCACTCCGCCCGGCATCGACAAAGGCAGGCGCACCTGGATCGCCATCACCTGCGGAGCCACGGCGGTGGGCGGTGTTGCTGTGGCTGTGCCTTTTGTCAGCAGCTTCGCGCCGTCTGAACGCGCACGCGCAGCCGGCGCGCCAGTGCAGGTGGACATCAGCGCCATCAAGCCGGGCGAAAAGCTCACTGTCGAATGGCGTGGCAAGCCGGTCTGGATCGTGCGCCGCACGCCCGAACAGCTGGCAACGTTGAAACCGTTGGATGCGCAACTGGCCGACCCCAAATCCGAGCGCAACCAGTACCCGACACCGGATTACGCGAAAAACGAGCACCGCTCCATCAAGCCCGAATTCTTCGTGGCGGTGGGCATCTGCTCGCACCTGGGCTGTTCGCCCAGCGACAAGTTCACCCCTGGCGCACAACCTTCGCTGCCGGATGACTGGGCCGGCGGCTTTCTGTGCCCGTGCCACGGCTCCACCTTCGACATCGCCGGCCGCGTGTTCAAGAACAAGCCCGCGCCCGACAACCTGGAAGTGCCGCCGCACATGTACCTTTCAGACACCTCGCTCGTGATTGGTGAGGACAAGAAGGCATAAGCGCGATCTACCGCGACTTACCGCGACAACCAACGACAACCCGCGCAACGTCATTGCAAGACCGCCCATCCTGGCGCACACAGCACACAGTCGATATCGAGGACACGATGGCTGAATTCAAGGAAGCGCCCGCCGGTGCGTCCACTGGCGTGAAGCTCACGACCTGGGCCCAGAACCGGTTTCCGACCGCATTCGACGCCTACCGCGTCCACATGTCGGAGTACTACGCGCCGAAGAACTTCAACTTCTGGTACTTCTTCGGTGCGCTGGCGATGCTGGTGCTGGTGATCCAGATCGTCACCGGCATCTTTCTCGTGATGCACTACAAACCCGACGCGGCCAAAGCCTTCGAGTCGGTGGAATACATCATGCGCGACGTGCCCTGGGGCTGGCTCGTGCGCTACATGCACAGCACGGGGGCCAGTGCCTTTTTTGTCGTCGTCTATCTGCACATGTTTCGCGGCATGATCTACGGCAGCTACAAGAGCCCGCGCGAACTGGTGTGGATCTTCGGTTGCGCGATCTTCCTGTGCCTGATGGCCGAAGCCTTCATGGGCTACCTGCTGCCCTGGGGCCAGATGAGCTACTGGGGCGCCCAGGTCATCATCAACCTGTTCGCCGCCATTCCCTTTGTCGGGCCCGACCTGGCGCTCTTGATTCGCGGTGACTTCGTGGTTGGGGACGCCACGCTGAACCGCTTCTTCAGCTTCCACGTCATCGCCGTGCCGCTGGTGTTGCTGGGCCTGGTGGTGGCGCACCTGCTGGCGCTGCACGACGTGGGGTCCAACAACCCCGACGGCGTCGAGATCAAGGCGCGCAAAGATCCGAAGACTGGCATCCCGCTCGACGGCATTCCCTTCCACCCCTACTACACGGTACACGACATCATGGGCGTGGGCGTGTTTCTGTTCATTTTCAGTGCCGTGCTGTTCTTTGCGCCCGAAGGCGGCGGCTACCTGCTGGAGTACAACAACTTCATCCCTGCCGACCCGCTGAAGACGCCGTTGCACATTGCCCCGGTGTGGTACTTCACGCCCTACTACTCGATGCTGCGCGCGGTCACCGACGACATGGTCAACGTGTTCATGGCCATCGTCGGTCTGGGCGGTGTGCTGGCCTTCCTGAAGGGCGGTTTCCCCGGCCTCTGGAAGTGGGCGCCACTGGTGTTTGCTGCAGTGGTCGCCGTGATGCTGAAGACCTTTGACGCGAAGTTCTGGGGCGTGGTGGTAATGGGCATGGCGGTGATGATCTTGTTTCCGCTGCCCTGGCTCGACCGCAGCCCGGTGAAGTCGATCCGCTACCGGCCAAACTGGAACAAGTGGCTGTACGGCGCCTTCGTCATCAACTTCTTCGTGCTCGGCTACTTTGGCGTCAAGCCAGTGACGGCCAGCGGCACGCTGATATCGCAAGCCGGCACGCTGTTTTACTTCGGCTTCTTTGTGCTGATGCCCTGGTGGAGCCGCATTGGCGAATTCAAGGCCGTGCCAGACCGCGTGACCTTCCAGGCGCACTGAGCAGCAGGCGGAGCCTAGACCCATGAAAAAACTGACGTTCCTTTTGCGTTCGCTGCTGAGTGCCCTGCTGCTCTCGGTCGCGGCGGTGGCCCCTGCCCAAGCCGCAAGCGAAGGCATCGTGTGGGACAAGTTCGACACCAAGCGCGTGACCGACCTGGCGGCGCTGCAGAACGGCGCCAAGCTGTTTGCCAACTACTGCATGAACTGTCACGCAGCGGCCTACATGCGCTACAACCGGCTGCGCGACATCGGCCTGACTGAAGAGCAGATCAGGGACAACCTGATCTTCACTGGCGCCAAGGTCGGCGAGACGATGAAGTCGGCGCTGGACCCGAAGGACGCGAAAGATTGGTTTGGTGGCGTGCCGCCTGACCTGACGCTGATCGCACGCGCCCGTTCCGACGCCGAAAAGGGCAGCGGCGCCGACTACATCTACACCTACCTGCGCAGCTACTACCGCGACGACACCAAGGCCACCGGCTGGAACAACGCCGCCTTCCCGGGCGTGGCCATGCCGCACGTGTTGTGGCAGCTGCAGGGCCAGCAGCGTGCGCTGTATGCCGACGAAAAAGACCCGCACGACGCGGCGAAAACGGTGCATGCATTCAAGGGCTTCGAAGCCATCACGGCAGGCAGCATGAACCAGTCGGAGTACAACTTGGCGGTTGCCGACCTGGTGGCCTACCTGCAGTGGATGGCGGAGCCGGTGCAAAAAGACCGGGTGCGCCTGGGCGTGTGGGTGCTGCTGTTCCTGGCCGGTTTCACGGTGATTGCATGGCGCTTGAACGCGTCGTACTGGAAAGACATCAAGTAGTCCTGGTCGGGTCCAGCCCTCACGTTTGAAGTGGGGCTGGACCTGCAGCGCAGTGGGGGCAACCAGCACCCACTGCGTTTTGTCTTTTGGCGGAGCGTGCCTTTGGTGCCGCTTCTTGCTGGTTCATTGAAGAGTTAACGAAAGGCCCCCGCCATGATGGTGCTGTATTCCGGAACGACCTGCCCCTATTCGCACCGCTGCCGCTTTGTGCTTTTCGAAAAGGGCATGGACTTTGAAATTCGTGATGTCGATATCTTCGCCAAGCCCGAAGACATCGCGCTGATGAACCCGTACAACGAGGTGCCGATCCTGGTCGAGCGTGACCTGATCCTGTACGAGAGCCACATCATCAACGAGTACATCGACGAGCGCTTCCCGCATCCGCAGCTGATGCCCGGCGACCCGGTGGCGCGTGCGCGGGTGCGGCTGTTTCTTTTCAACTTCGAGAAGGAACTGTTCAGCAACGTCAACCTGCTCGAAGGCCGCAGTGTCAAGGCGAGCGAAAAACAGCTGGAAAAAGCGCGTGACCAGATTCGTGACCGCCTGACCCAGCTCGCACCCATCTTCCTGAAGAACAAGTACATGCTGGGCGACGACTTCAGCATGCTGGACGTCGCCATTGCGCCGCTGCTGTGGCGCCTGGACTACTACGGCATCGATCTCAGCAAGAACGCCGTGCCGCTCTTGAAGTACGCCGAGCGCATCTTCTCGCGCCCGGCCTACATCGAGGCGCTGACGCCGTCTGAAAAAGTCATGCGCAAGTAATCGCAGGAAGCCGCAACCACCATGGCGGGCAGCTTGGACAACCAAGGCACCTCGACCCGCCCGTATCTGCTGCGGGCGCTGCACGACTGGTGCACCGACAACGGCTTCACGCCCTATGTGGCGGTGCAGCTTGGCGCTGGCGTGCAGGTGCCGATGGAATACGTCAAGAACAACGAGATCGTGCTCAACGTCAGCTTCGAGGCGACATCGAGCCTGAAGCTGGGCAATGAGTGCATCGAGTTCAAGGCGCGCTTCGGTGGCGTCACGCGCGAGATCATCGTGCCGGTGGGCAATGTGGTGGCCATCTACGCACGTGAAAACGGGCAAGGCATGGCTTTCCCGATGCCGACGGATAGCGCAGCGGCGGGCGCAACCGCCACTGTGACCAGCATCACCGAGCCGCAGCGCGGCCTTCGCCTGGCCACGTCGGAGCCCGAAGCGCCGGCCCCAGCCGAAGTCGCCACCCCGCCTGAGGACAAGCCAGACCCCGACCAACCGCCCGCAGGCGGGCGGCCCTCACTGAAGCGCATCAAGTAGCTGGGTGCCCGACAGGCCCTCCTACAATGTGGCCACAGGTTTGGGCATTCGCGAAGATTCCGCCGCGAGCGGTCCGAGCTTGGGTCGAGCAGCACAGCCGTACACCCGTACGGCGCGCAGCTCAGGCCCGAGATCGGCCCGCGCAGCAGGAAGCTTCGCGAATGCCGCCGGCTTAGCTCAGTTGGTAGAGCACCCGCCTTGTAAGCGGAAGGTCGTCCGTTCGATTCGGACAGCCGGCACCATCGCCCATCAGCCCGTCAACCCGTCAACCCGTCAACCCGTCAACCCGTCAACCCGCAAACGCACCTCACGCTGTGGCCGACACCTTGATCTTGATGGCGGTCAGGGCCCAGCCCGCCGCCAGCGCTGCGGCCTGAAGTTCAGGCACCATCTGGCGCAGTT
>JANNGN010000778.1:0-2456 GCA_031403895.1 Rubrivivax sp.
GCTGATCGTGTCCATGCCGAATTCGTCGATCTTCATGGGCCGCCTTTTCGGAGACTACTTGCGCTTGTCGTGCACGAGTTCGAACACCACCGTGCGCAGCACGTTGCGCGTGATGGCACCGCGCTCGGTGACCTTCACCCCAGCGCCTTCAATAAAATCCACCCCGCGCTTGCGCAGCAAGGCCACCGCAGCCGGCACGTCGGCGGTGCCGAAGCCGACGCGGTGAAAGAGTTCCTGCTCTTCATACGACGCCGTCACCGGGTCGGGTTCGATGAGCTGCAAAAAGAAGCGTGCCGCGCCTTCGCAGGGGCTTTGCAGCAGCGTGCCCTTGGGCAGGATGCCGAAGCGCGTGTCTTCGGGCAGGCGCGCAAAGCCCAGCAGGCGGCCGTAGAACTCGACCCAGTCTGCGGTGCGGTCGCGACCGATGTACTGCACCACGCCGAAGAAGTGCAGCCCGGCGGTGGCCGGTGGGTTCGGGTCAACGCCGGGGATCGGTTTGAAGTCAACGCTGAAGATCGAGAAGTCTTCATAGCGATCGACAAAGTACAGGTGCGCGCCGCCGGGGCCGTGGATGCCGGGGATGTTGAGCTCCATCACCTGTGCGTGGTTGGGCACGTCCCAGGCGCCCAGGCTCAGCGCGCGCTGGTAGGCGGCGCTGGCGTCACGCACGCGCAGTGCCAGTGCGGTGATGCGCGGCGCGCCGTCGCCTTTTTCATCGCTCTGTTGATCGCTCTTTTCATCGTTCTTGGCGGGTGTCTGCCCCAGCACGCCCGCATGGCCGTTGACGACGACGTTCATCGCGCCCTGGCGGTACAGCAGCACCTCGCGCGAGCGGTGGCGTGCCACTGGCTTGAAGCCAAAATTCTCCAGCACCTGCGCCAGTGCCTGCGGCTGCGTGGTGGTGTATTCGATGTACTCGATGCCGTCCAGCCCGAGCGGGTTGGGTGCCTCGCCGATGGCTTCGCGGTTGATGGCGGTATCTAGCATGGAGACTCCTTCAGCAAGCACCGCATGTGGTCCTGCATGCGCGCCGTGTCGGGTTCGCGCCCCGTAAAGAGCCTGAAGGCGCCCACTGCCTGGCCCACTGCCATGCCAGCGCCATTGCTGACCTTGCAGCCGAGTGTGGTGGCAGCCTGCAGCAGCGCGGTCTGCAAGGGGAAATAGACGATCTCCGACACCCACAGTTCCGGCCGCAACAGCGCGGCCGGCAGCGGCAGGCCGGGCAGCTTGTCCATGCCCGTGGGCGTGGCGTGGACCAGGCCGCTGGCATGGGCCAGGGCCGCTGCCGCGTCGGCCGTGAAGCTGGCGCGGCGGCCGGGGTAGAGCGCGTTCAAACGCTCGGTCAGTTCAGCGGCGCGCGCCACGTCGCTGTCCACCAGGACCAGCGTGCCCGAATTTGAAGGCGCACCCATGCGCAGCACCGCATGCGCGATGGCCGAGCCCGCACCGCCCGCACCCAGCAGCACCACGCGCGACAGGTCGGCGCCCGGCAGCTGTTGCTCAAAGCCCCATCTCCAGCCGCTGCCGTCGGTGTTGTGGCCAGTGGCACGGCCGCCCTCGAAGACGACGGTGTTGACCGCGCCCATCGCCCGCGCTTCGTCGCTCAAGTCGTCCAGCAAGGGGATCACCGCCTGCTTGCAGGGGTAGGTGATGTTCAGCCCCGCAAAGCCCATCGTGCGCGCCGCTGCGATCAGCGTGGGCAGCGCGTCGGCACCTTGCTTTGTGTACTCCAGGTCGATCAGCTGGTAGTGCAGGCGCAGGCCCTGGGCCTGCGCTTCTTCTTCCTGCATCGCCGGCGTCAGCGAACGCTGGATGCCGGCGCCGATCAGGCCCACCAGCAGCTTGGTGTCTTGGGTGCTCATGGCGCGGGTGGACCTTTGGGTTGGCTCAGCGCGCCTTGGCCCGTTCGGCCTGCAGCTCAGCCACCGTGGCGGCGATGGCCGCGCCGTGCTTGTCGATCACGGGCTTGAACTTCTCGCGCAGCTTGGCCTGCTCGGCGGCGGACAGCTCGGTCACGGTCATGCCGTTTTTCTTCAGTGCATCGAGCTGGCCCGCAGCGGCGTCCCGCGCGGTCTTGCGCTGGAAGAGGCCGGCTTCGACAGCCGCGTCGCGCAGGATCTTCTGCTCGGCGGCGGACAGCGTGTCCCACACCTTCTTGCTGAAGATCATCGACTGCGGGTTGTACTGGTGGTTGCTGACGACCAGGAACTTCTGCACCTCGAAGAACTTGTTTGCCAGGATCACGCTGAAGGGGTTTTCCTGGCCGTCGATGGCTTTCGATTCCAGGCCGGCATAGACCTCTGGGAAGGCCATCGGCGTCGGGTTGGCGCCCACCGCCTTGACCCAATCGACGTTGATGGAATTGGGGATCACGCGCAGCTTCAGGCCGTCCAGGTCTTCGACCTTGTTGATGGCGCGCTTGCTGTTGGTGATGTTGCGGAAACCCAGCTCCCAAT
>JANNGN010000779.1:0-1837 GCA_031403895.1 Rubrivivax sp.
CCGACGAAGGCATGCAGCACCTTCGGCTGGCGCGCGAGCTGGACCCGATGTCCGCTTTTCTCAACACGCTGGAAGCCGGTTACCTGCTGGCGCGTGGCCAGCGCGAGGCCGCGCGCCTGCGCCTGCAAAGGGCCTTTGACATCGCACCGGACTTCTACCTGGCCCACCGCACCCAGGCCTTGCTGCACCTGGCCGATGGCCAACCCGACGCCGCCCTGGCGGCCTTGAGGCTGGCCGCCGAACAAGCCGGCGGCAACAGCCGGCCGCAGGCGTTGCTGGGCATGCATCTGGCTCGTCTGGGGCACCAGGCAGAGGCGCGCCGGATCCTGGACAAGTTGCTGCTGCGCGCGCAGCGCAGCTTTGTGCCGCCCATCTCGCTGGCCGTGTTGCACAGCGCACTGGGCGAAACGACGCAGGCGCTCGACGCCCTGGAGCGTGCCCATGCGGCGCACGACACACAGCTGGTATTCCTCAAGGACGACCCACGCTGGACCGGTCTGCGCGAGCAGCCGCGTTTCGTGGCCTTGCTGCGCAGGCTCAAGCTGGACCGCTACGGGCCGGGGCTGTCGCCCAGCTGATCGGGAGCGATGGGTCAGACTACAACGCCGCGCGCGAGTTCGCGCGTGTGCCGGGGCTGACGGTCGAGAACGGGGCGGCTTGGCAGCGCCCGCCGCGCAAGAGGCGCGGCACCGTCAGTGGTTTTCGCGCGCGTGGTTGATCGTGTACTTCGGGATTTCGATCGTCACATCTTCGTTCGACAGGATCGCCTGACACGACAGGCGTGAAGTCGGCGTCAGGCCCCAGGCGCGGTCGAGCAGGTCTTCTTCGCTTTCGTCCATCTCACCCAGCGAAGACAGGCCAACTTTGACCACCACATGGCAGGTGGTGCAGGCGCAACTCATCTCGCAGGCGTGTTCGATGGCGATGCCGTTTTCAAGCAGCGCTTCGCAGATCGAGGTGCCCGCAGGTGCTTCGATGGTGTCGCCTTGCGGGCAAAGTTCAGCGTTGGGCAGGATGCGGATGAGGGGCATGGTGATCTTCTTCAACCGTTCTTCTATCGTTCATCAAACGTCTTCAATGCGGCGGCCGGCGAGTGCCTGGCGGATGCCCTGGTTCATGCGCGCGGCGGCAAAGTTTTCGGTGCCCTCGGCCAGCGCCTTGACGGCGGCTTCGATCGCCGTGGCGTCGCCACCCTGCGCCGTGGCTTCGGTGCTGGCGATCAAGACGCGCACTGCATCCTGTTCTTCGTCCGACAGCAGCGCCGCATCCACCGCCAGCGCGGCGCGCGTGGCCAGCACCATGCGTTCTGCATCGACCTGCGCTTCACGCAACGAGCGCGCCGCCATGTCGTCTTCGGCATGCGCGAAGCCGTCCTTCAGCATCTGCGCGATCTGATCGTCGGCCAGGCCGTAGCTGGGCTTCACCACCACCGAGGCTTCCACGCCCGAACCCTGCTCGCGCGCCGACACACTCAGCAGCCCGTCGGCATCAACCTGGAAGGTGACGCGGATGCGCGCCGCGCCGGCCACCATCGGCGGGATGCCGCGCAGCTCGAAGCGCGCCAGTGAACGGCATTCGCTGACCAGGTCGCGTTCGCCCTGCACGACGTGAATCGCCATCGCCGTCTGGCCGTCCTTGAAGGTGGTGAATTCCTGTGCCTTGGCCGCAGGGATGGTGGTGTTGCGTTCGATCACGCGCTCGACCAGGCCGCCCATCGTCTCAAGCCCCAGCGACAGCGCAATCACGTCCAGCAGCAGCAACTCGCCGCCGGGGCTGTTGCCAGCGAGTGCATGGGCCTGAATGGCCGCACCAATGGCCACGACTTCATCCGGGTTGA
>JANNGN010000780.1:0-2470 GCA_031403895.1 Rubrivivax sp.
GACGACATCGGCTGGGTGGAACTGAACGAAGCCTTCGCCGCGCAGGCGCTTGCGGTCATCCGCAGCGTGGGCCTGAACCCCGAGCGGGTCAACCCGATGGGCGGCGCGATCGCGCTCGGCCACCCGCTCGGCGCCACCGGCGCCATCCGCGCCGCCACCGCGGTACACGCGCTGCACCGCCAGCAACTGAAGTACGGCATGGTCACGATGTGCGTGGGCATGGGGCAGGGCGCCGCCGGCATCATCGAACGAGTTTGATTGAAGGATGAAGGAGAACGGAATGAGCATCAAGACCGCAGTCCTCAACGGCGTGGCCACGATCGAAATCGCGCGGCCCGAGAAGAAGAACGCGCTCACCGTGGCCATGTACCAGGCCATGACCGACGCGATCGTCGCGGCCAAGGCCGACCCGGCGGTGCGGGCGCTGCTGATCACCGGCCAGCCGGGCATCTTCACCTCGGGCAACGACATCGAAGACTTCATGACGCGCGGCACCGCTGCGCCGGGCCAGGGCAGCGAGACCATGGACTCGCCGGTGTTCCAGTTCATGCGTGCGCTGATCGACTGCGACAAACCGGTGGTGGCCGCAGTGACGGGCGCGGCCATCGGCATCGGCACCACGATGCTGCTGCACTGCGACTTCGTCTATGTGTCGGACGAAGCGCGCCTGGCGATGCCCTTCGTGGCGCTGGGCCTGGTGCCGGAATTTGCCAGCAGCCTGGTCGTGCCGCAGTTGATGGGCCACCGCCGCGCGGCCGAGAAGCTGCTGCTCGGCGACCCCTTCACGCCCGAGCAGGCGGTGGACTGCGGCATCGCCAGCGCGGTGCTGCCGGCAGCCGAGGTGGTGAACCACGCGCGCCGCGTCGCCGAGCGCTTCAACGCACTGCCGCCAGGCGCCGTGCGCGAAGCCAAGCAATTGATGCGCGGCCCGCAGACTGAAGCGCTGCTGAAGACGATCCGCAATGAGGCTGAAATCTTCGGCCGCCGCCTGCGCAGCCCCGAGGCGGTGGAGGCATTCCAGGCCTTCTTCCAGAAGCGCAAGCCCGACTTCAGCAAGTTCTGACGGGTTTGCAACCACAGCACCACGCGCCATGTCGCTGACCGCCAAGCTCATCTTGAGCCCCGTGCTCGTGGCGCAGGCCATCAGCACCCGCGCGCGCTTGCCGCGCCTGCCCGAACCGGGCGGTGAACGCCGCGGTGTGGTCGGGCGCGGGCAGCCGCTGCAACTCTTGATCACCGGCGACTCTTCGGCGGCTGGCGTGGGCGTGGGCCACCAGAACGACGCGCTGGCGCAGCGCCTGTCGGCAACACTCGCGGCCGCTGCGCAGGCCCGCGTGAGCTGGCAACTGCATGCACGCTCGGGCCTGACGACGGCGCAGACGCTGAGGCTGCTGCGCGAACTCGGCCAGCACGCTGCTGACGTGGTGGTGGTGGTCACCGGTGTCAACGATGTCGTTGACCAGGTGCCAACGCGGCGCGCCCTGGCCGCCCGCGAAGCGCTGGCCAACTGGCTGCGCAACGGCCACGGTGTGCAGCATGTGGTGTTTGCACCGCTGCCGCCGATCCACCAGTTTCCGGGCCTGCCGCAGCCGCTGCGCTGGGTGGCTGGCGCCGACGCGCGGCGCCACAACGCGGCGCTGGCCGAGTGGGCGCACTCGCGCGGCGACGTGTCGTGCGTGGACATGGAAGTGCCACTGAACCGCGGCGTCATGGCCGCAGACGGCTTTCACCCCGGCGAGCCGGTGTACCGCTACTGCGCGAACACGATCGCGCAGCACATCGCCACTCATGTGTGGCCCCAACTTCATCTGGACCCAAGACCATGACGACCCTGCAAGGCAAGACGATTCTCATCACCGGCGCCAGCCGCGGCATCGGCCTGGCGATTGCCAAACGCGCCGCGCAAGACGGCGCCAACATCGTGCTGCTGGCGAAGACGGTGGAGCCGAATCCCAAGCTGCCGGGCACGCTGGCCAGCGCGGCGGCCGAAGTCATCGCGGCCGGCGGGCAGGCATTGGCGGTGCAGACCGATATCCGCGACGACGCGGCGGTGGCGGCCGCCGTGGCAGCGGCGGTGGCGCGCTTCGGCGGCATCGACATCCTCGTCAACAACGCCAGCGCCATCAGCCTGACGCCGACAGCGGCCACGCCGATGAAGAAGTTCGACCTCATGTTCGGCGTCAACGTGCGCGGCACCTATGCGTGTACGCAGGCCTGCCTGCCGGAACTGATCAAGAGTGCCAAGGCCGGCCGCAACCCGCATGTGCTGAACATGAGCCCGCCGCTGAGCATGAAAGAGCACTGGTTCAAGGGCCACGTGGCCTACACGATGGCCAAGTACGGCATGAGCGAATGCACGCTCGGCCACGCCGGTGAATTCCGCCCGCATGGCATCGCGGTCAACAGCCTGTGGCCGCGCACGGGTATTGCCACCGCCGCGATGCAGATGATTCCGGGCGTGGACCTGAAC
>JANNGN010000781.1:0-15366 GCA_031403895.1 Rubrivivax sp.
TCGCCGCAAACTTCTCCAGCGCCAGCACGCCCCACAGGTTGGCCGTGGTGGTGAGCCAGGCACCGCGCTTCTGGCGTGCGAGCGTGCCAGTCAAGAGCATCGGCACATCGTCTTTCCAGGCCGGCACTTCGGTGGCGGCCAGCAGCAGCCGCGCGGCGTTGGCGTCGGGGCCGTCCATCAGCCACCACCAGTCGTCGGCCTGCTCGGTGCTGAACTTCAGCGTCGTGCCGCCGGCCACCAGGCGGCTGCGGATCAGGCGCTGAATTTCATCCAGCCGCGCCGTGCGTTCGGGCAGGTTCGCAACGCGGCGGTACAGGCTCCACGCATCCAGCAAGGCCGATGTGGGCCAGGCCGCCGGCGTGTAGCTGATGCTGCCGAGCATTCGCGGCTGCACGCGGCCGTGGCGCGCGAGTGCGTCGAGTGCCGCAAGTTTTCGCACGTCCAGGTCGGCGCGCGGCGCGTTGAAGCGGCGTTCAATGCGGCCTTCGACAAAGGCGGCCAGGCCTTGCAGCATGGCTTCGCGGGTGGCCTCGGGCCAGGCCAGGCCAGCTTCATGCGCAGCGGTGATGAGGTACGCGGTGAGGCGGTCGCTGCCAGTTGCCGCCGCGCCGGGGCTCGGCGGGAAGTAGTGCGCCAGGCCGTCGCTGTCGAGATAACCTGCTGCTTCGTCCTGCAACTTTGCCCAGCCCGCCGCGTCGCGCAGCGCAATGGCGCGCGAGGTTTTTTGCTCCAGGCAACTGTAGGGATAACTCTCAAAGTAGCGGCGCAGGCCGGGCAATGCGCCCGACAGCCGCGGCTGCAACGCCACGCTGACGGCGGCCGAACCCGGCAGCGCATCCGCAGGCGGCGCGAGCGGCAGAGTGCGTGCGCCGTCGAGTGCCTGCAACGACGCTTGCCAGACGCGTTGCGGCACCGCAGGCGCCACCGCCTGCACGATCTTCAAGCGGTCCTTCGCCGGTGCTTTGGCGGATGTCGCAGCGCCTGTTTCTTCGGCCGTTGCGTGCCACTCGATGCGTGTCGCGCCGTCGGGCACCTGCACCGGCCAGCGCAATTCGGTGGCGGCACCGGCCGCCAGTTGCACGGTCTGCATGGCGAGTTGAGCAGACAGCGCGGCGCCATCGGCCTTGCCATTCAGCGTGGCCCTCACCGTCATCGCGCGCGCTGTCGTGTTGCGCAGCGTGAAGCCGGCTTCAAAGCGGTCGCCGGCACGCACCAGCGGCGACAGGCCGCTCAGCATCTGCAAGTCCTGCGTCACGCGCACGCTGGTGCTGCCGCTGCCGAAGAGATCGGTGCCTGCCGCAGTTCTGGCATCCGCAATCGCCACCAGCCGAAAGCTCGTCAGCGAATCGTTCAGCGGCACGTCAATCACGGCCTGGCCTAAGGCGTCGAGCGTGACGCTGCCGCGCCACAGCAGCAGCGTGTCGAAGAGTTCGCGCGTCGGGTTGCGCCCCCCACCGCCGCCTGGCGGCAGCGCCTTGCGGCCGTAGTGGCGGCGGCCGATGATTTCGCTCTGCGCGGTGGCGGTTTCCACGCCCCAGGGGCGCGGCTGCATCATCGCTTCCAGCAGCTTCCACGAGTGGTTGTCTTGCAGCGCGAGCAGGCCTTCGTCAACCGCCGCAAAGGCGATTTCTGCACCCGCCAGCGGCTGCCCGCCACGGCGCACGCTGACGCTGGCCTTGACGGTTTCGCGCACGCCGTATTGCACTTGCGGCGTGCTGACTTTCACGTCCAGCCGGTGTGCGGTGAGGCCGATTTTCAGCTCGGCCACACCAATCTTGAAGCTGGGTTTGGCGAGATCCACGACTGCACTCGGCGCGCGCCATTCCTTGCCTTCGAAGCGCAAAGCCTGCCACCAGGAACCCGGCTCTTTCCAGCCCCAGGTGAAGAGGCTCCACCACGGCGCTTCGCGCAGCCGGCCGCGCAACACGAAGGCGCTGACGATGACGTTGGGGGCCCAGCTTTGCGCATTCGCACCGGCGTTCGTAGCCGGGCTCGTGACGTTCGGAATCGGCACTTCGATCACCGGCTCGCGCCCATTCAGCGTCATCACGCGCGCGTCGATCACACCTTCACGTTCCACTGTCACGAGTGCAGTGGCTTGTGCAAAGGGCATGCGCAGTTGCAGGCGCGCGGTCTGGCCGGGTTCGAGTTCGCGCTGCTCGGGCAGCAGGTCGATGCGGTCGTCGTTGTCCTGCGCGAACCACAGCCGATCAGCACCCGTCATCCAGGCCGTGGCCACCGCCACGCTGCTGCGGCCGGCATCGTCTTTGGCGCGCACTTGCAACTCCACCTCGCCGGCCGTGTCGAGCCTGGCGCTGCACGAGACGCGGCCCTGCGCGTCGGTGCTGCCGCTGCACAGGGTGCCGAGCGGCTTGCTCTCGCGCCGGTTGTCGTAGCTGTAGAAGCCGCCGACGATGCGTTTGCGCGTGCTGAAGGTCTGGTGCAACTGCGCCGTGACTTCCAGCGCGCGGCCTTTCAAAGGCTTGCCGTCGGTGCTGAGCACGATGGCCGTGAATTGCAGCTCACCGCGCGAAGCCGCCCAGTTCGGCACGCGCAGGCCCGCCACCAGGGCGGCGGGCCACAGGCGCAGGCGTTGGCTTACCGTTTGCACTTCACCGTTCGGGTCGTTGAAGCTCAGTTCAGCCTGCACGTCGGCCGGGCCGGTAAGTGCGGGCAGCCCTGCCACCACCAGCCGCGCAGCGCCCGCCTTGTCGGTGCTGGCGACCAGCTTGTCGGCAATCAGCTTGCTGCCGTCATGGCCTTCTTCACCTTCCGGCACTGCCGCGCCGGGGGCTTCGAAGCTGAAGTCTTCATGGCCCGCAAAGCGCACGGCGGCCGGCCGCATCAGCGCCGACAGCTTCAGCGGCGCGGCGGCAACAGGCCCGCCGGCCATGGCGTTGAGCTGCGCCGCAAAGGCCAGCTCCTGCGGTGCCACCAGCACGCCGCCGGGGCCGGACAGCCGCGCGTCGAGCAAGGGCACGCGGAAGGCTTCAACGCGAAAGCTGCCGCTGGCGTGGCGCGTCTGCTGGCCTGCGGCGCCGCGTTGCAGCGCCACGTCGTACAGACCGAGTGCGGCGGTCTTGGGAATCAGCCACTGGCTCTGGGCCGCGCGGGTGCTGACACCGCCGCGAGTTGGCCAGACCAAGGGCAGTTTGACCACCGCATCGCTGCCCACATGCGTGAGCACGACTTCGGTCGGCAGCGTGTCGGCAGCCGGCAGCGCCAGGCCCGCCGCTGTCTCGACGCGCAGGTAGTGTTTCATCGACACCGTTTCGCCCACGCGCAGCAGCGTGCGGTCGAACACCGTGTGCGCCCGCAGGTCTTTCGCCGGACCGCGTGCGGTGGCGATATTGAAGCGCCACGACTCGATGCCACGGCTCCAGCGGCTGAAGACGAAGGACAGGTCATCGCCCCGGGCGTCGGCGCTGCGCGCAGTGATGAAGAGGCCGTCGGTGGAGAGGCACTTGTTGCGATCGTCGCTTTCCTCATCGTCGAAACCGCGCTCGATGCGTGCAATGCCGTTGGCGTCGGTGCTGCCGTTCCACAGCGGCTTGCCGTGGCAGTCGTTGACGGCCACGCGCGCGCCGGCCACCGGCCGCGCACGGTCGAGCGTGGTCACCCACACCAGGCTCGAACTGCGGCCGCGCTTGAAGTGAAGACCCAGGTTGGTGACGAGTGCGCCGGTGCGCGCGTGCATCGGCGCCTTGGCGGCCAGCAGCGCGTGGCCCAGGATGCGCGACTCCACCTCCACCACGTGATAGCCGCGCTGCGGCAGCGGGATGCCGATGACTTCGGTCGCGCGCGGTTCGGTGGTTTTCAGCTGCGGCAGGTCGGCGCGGCGGGTGTCGGGCTCAGAAGCCAGCAGCGATTGTTCGCGCGTCTTGAATTGCTCGTCGTGGTCACGCTTCAAGCGCGCGATCCAGCGCAGCAGGGCCTCGTCCGTGGCGCTTGCATCGAGCCGCTTGATGGCCACCTTGCCACCCGTGCTGGCGCCCTGCAGATCGGCCTGCACATGGCGCAGGGTCATCGGCAGCATGGCGGGCTCAGCGGCCGACACACCGGCCTCGACGATGCCTGATTCGACGATGCCAAACGGCGCGCCCGCAAACTTCGCCAGCGGCGGCATGCTGCCCGTGGCCACGTCGAGCGGAAAGCTGGCCGCGTTGGACAGCGTGCGGCCGGCCTCGTCCTGCAACTGCGCCGGCAGCGTCAGCTTGAAGCGCGTGTTCTCGGGCAAGGGTGCTGCAAAGCGCAGCTCGCTGAGCATCGGGCCGCGCTCTTCGCTGTCGGCCTGCGGCGCGATGGCCGCACCTTGCGTCGGCTGCAGCCGCGCCGCCAGCGCCAGCGCACGCGGCACGGGCGAATTGAAGCGCAGCACCAGCGGCCGCAGCGGCATGCACGGCGCCCGCGCAGTCTCGCGTTCGCAGCTGAATTCGGCCAGCAAGCGCGGGCGCACCTGCCACTGAAAGCGCTGCGTTTGCCGCGACACCAGGCGCGACACCCCCTGCGGCTGCCCCGCAGCCGCCACCCCCGCGCCCCACACCAGGCGCACGCCGGCATCGGCCGGAAAGGGGCGCTGGCAGGCCAGCAGCACGAGCTGGCCGGGGCCGATGTCGCGCCGCATCTGGCGCAGTGCGTCGGTGCGCGCAGCGCCTTCGATGAGCCTGACGGGGAAACGCTCGCCCACGCCTTCAACTTCGCACCAGGCCGACGCCAGCACGCTGGCGGGTTCGGGTGTGCCGTTCAGCCGCAGCAGGAAATGCTGGTCTTCTTCGATGCGCGAACCGGGGTACGGCGTGACCGAGATCACCGTCGGCGCGCCGGTGCTGAAGCTGAACTCGTTCGGCCCGGTGATGGCGCCGCTGATGGCGCCACTGACGGGCGCAAAGGTGGCCACGGGCTTGAGCGTGCAGCGCTGGCCTGCGGCCAGTGGTTCGCGCAAGTCATAGACCCACTGGCGGTCGTTCAGCCAGCGCGCGTCGCCAGCGGGCGTGCTGCCGTTGCACAGCAACGTATAGGGTGGTGCCAGGCGCGGGTCACCGGTCGGCACCACGGCGGCGTCGAAGCGCACCATGACTTGCCGCACCTCGGCCACTTCGCCTTGTGGCGAGACCTGGGTGACGCGGGCTGCGTGGGCGGGGTGGCTGCTGCCCAGCGCAGCCAGCACGGTCCAAAGCGTTGCGCTTGCTGCGCGCCGTGCGCTGCTGCGCCATGTCCACACCACCTGCATGAGCCACCTCCCGGGTGGCGGATTCTGGCGTGCGGGCTGTGCTGCAGCCATGGCTGCTCGCGCGGCTATTGCGCGGCTATTGCGGCTACTGTGGTGCGGGTTCTTCCGGCCCGCCGCCGCGGCCGCCGCGGCTTTCGCGCGCGTCGAGCTGCAGTTGGCGGCGCTGCGCGGTGATCTGGCGCAGCCGCGCGTCGATGACCGAGCCTTCGATGAAGTCCTGCCCCGTCGCGCCGCGCGACAGCTGTTGCGCGGCGCGCAGGCGGTCGATGGCGCCAGTCAGGTCACCCACCACCGAGCGCGCTTCAGCCGCCGCGCGCATCGACCGCAGCTTCAGGCCCAGCGCGTCGCTGGTGGCGGCCAGCTGGTCCCAGACGGCGGGGTCTTGCGGGTGTTCTGCGGCCCAGGTCTGCAACGCTTCCATGCTTTCGCGCAGAGCGCTGGACTGGCTGGCTGGCGCGCTGCGGTGCAGGCCCAGCAAGGCCTGGGCGCGCAGCAGCATCGGCGGCCTTTCGCCGGGGTTGGCGCGCAGACTGTCCAGCGCCTGCAGCGCACCCGCTGCATCGCTGCGCGCCAGGCGCAGCTGCGCCTGCAACAGCACCACGGCCCGTTCTGCCAGCGGTTCGCGCGGCGTCGCGGCGGCCGCCTGCCGCAACGCGTCGGCGGCCAGGCTGTCGGCGCGCACGGGGTCGCGCAGCAGCATGGCTGCCAGTGCACCGCCGTACAGCGCTGCCACGCGGTCGGCCAGCAGCGGCGACGAGGTGCTGCCGCTGAAGCGCTGCAGCGACTGCGCGCTGTCGTCCATCAGCACCCGCGCGCGCATCTGCATCACCGCATGCTGCACGGTGGGCACGGGCAGCATGGCGCCGCCCAACAGCGCGCGGTTGCGCGCCTCGGCAATGCGGTCCACCGTGAGCGGGTGGCTGCGCAGGTAAGGGAAGCCGCTGTTGTCGTTCAGGCGCGTGGCGACGTCGAGCTTTTCGAACATCGCCGCCATGCCGGTCGGTGAATAGCCCGCAGCAGTGAGCACGCCGTAGCCGATGCGGTCGGCCTCGCGTTCCATGTCGCGCGAGAAGTTGAGCTGCCCTTGAATGGCCACCGCCTGCCCGCCCATGATGGCGGCGTTGGCGGCGTCGATGTTGCTGCTGCGGCTGGCCGCGATGATGCCCAGCAGAAAGGCCGCAATCGCCACCATCGACGCGCGCTGCTGCGGCGCAATGCTGCGTGCAATGTGGCGCTGCGTGATGTGCGTCAGCTCGTGCGCCAGCACTGAAGCAAGCTGGTCGCCAGCGCTGGTGAGCGCCATCAAGCCCAGGTGTACGCCGACGTAGCCACCGGGCAGCGCGAAGGCATTCACGCTGCGGTCGCGCACCAGGAAGGCTTCCCAGGCAAAGGCCTGGTCGGTCTCTGAATTGATGTCGCCCCTGGCGCGCGCGGCGGCCACCAGCGGGTTCCACAGCTGCTGCAGGTATTCCAGCAGCACCGGGTCGTCCAGGTACTGCGGGTCGCGCCGGCCTTCACGCATGATCTGCTCACCCAGCCGGCGTTCAGCGCCGACGCTCAAGTCGTCAGAGGCGGATTCGCCGAGTGCGGGCAGGCGCACCTGGGCATAAGCCGGGGCCGTGAGGGTGATGGACGCAGCCAGCAGCGTGGTCATGAACTTTGCCAATGAGCGGCGCCAGAAGTGAAGGTGCATGCGCGTCAATCGAGTCTCTCAATGTGGGCGGGGCGGGGCGGGTTGGAGCACACGCGAACCGCCGCGTTCCCTTGCCTGACTATGATGGCACCGCCATGTTGCTGAGTGTGAACTGCCAATGACCACCCCACTGACCCACTTCGACAGCCAGGGCCAGGCGCACATGGTCGATGTGTCGGCCAAGGCCGAGACCCACCGCGTGGCGCGCGCCACCGGCTGCATCCGCATGCAGCCCGCCACCTTCGAGCTGATCGCCAGCGGGCAGGCGAAGAAGGGCGACGTGATCGGCATCGCGCGCATCGCCGCCATCCAGGGCGCCAAGCGCACGGCCGACCTGGTGCCGCTGTGCCACCCGCTGCCCATCACGCGCGTGACGGTTGACTTTGAACTGCTGCGCGAGCTTGCTGAAGTTCACTGCACCGCGCAGGTGGAAAGCTTTGGCCGCACGGGTGTGGAGATGGAAGCGCTGACCGCCGTGCAGGTGGGCCTCTTGACGGTGTACGACATGTGCAAGGCAGCCGACCGCGGCATGGTGATGGGCGGCATCCGCGTGCTGCAAAAGAGCGGTGGCAAGTCGGGGCACTGGACGGCGGCGTAAGAGGTGGTCTTCCGAGCCGCTTCTGGACTCTCGATTCAACATTGCATATTGATCGGCGGGCGATCAAAATGCGAGGATGCTTAACCGCGAACTTCAGCACGTCGTCGATCAGGCCCTGCGCCGCAGCCCTGCCGTCGTGCTGCTGGGCCCGCGCCAGGTGGGCAAGACCACGCTGGCGCGCCAAGTCGCGCAGCAGCACCCTGGCGCAGTCTGGATGGACCTGGAACGCGAATCCGACCGCGCCGCAGTCGCGCGCCCCGAACTCTTCTTCCCGCCGCTGCGGCTGCACCTGGTGGTGCTGGACGAAGTGCAGACCCTGCCCGAGCTGTTTCGCGCGCTGCGCCCCGAGATCGACGCCGAGCGCCAAGCCGGCCGCTTCCTGCTGCTGGGCTCGGCGTCGGGGCCGCTGTTGCAGCAGTCTTCGGAGTCGCTGGCCGGCCGCGCCAGCTACGCCGAACTCACGCCCTTCCTGGCCAGCGAGGTGGCGCACGACCTGGGCGGCTTGCAGCGGCTGTGGCTACGCGGTGGCTTTCCACTCAGCCACCTGGCTGCCAGCGACGCGCTGTCCTGGGTCTGGCGCCAGGACTTCCTGCGCACCTTCCTGAACCGCGACATGCCGGCCCTGGGCGTGCGCGTGCCGGCCGAGACCATTCGCCGTTTCTGGACCATGCTGGCGCATCTGCAGGGGCAGCCCTTCAATGCATCCCAGCTGGGGCTGGCCCTGGGCGGTGCGTCGCACACGACCGTGGCGCGCCACCTTGACCTGCTGGTGGACGCGCTGATGGTGCGCAGGCTGGCGCCGGTCCTGCCCCACGTCGGCAAGCGGCTCGTCAAGGCGCCGCGCATCTATGTGCGCGACAGCGGCCTGCTGCATGCGTTGCTGGGCATTCAGGATGCGCAGGCGCTGCAGGGCCACCCGATTGCCGGCGTGTCGTGGGAAGGATTTGTGATCGAACAGATTGCTGCCGCATTGCCGGCGGACGCGGTGCTGGGCTACTACCGCACTGCGGCTGGCGCCGAGCTGGACCTGGTGGCCCAGGTGCAAGGGCGCCTGCTTGCCTTCGAGATCAAGCTGTCTTCCGCGCCGAAACCGGCGCGCGGGTTCTGGCAAGCGCTGCAAGACGTCAAGCCCGACCGGAGCTTTGTGGTGGCACCGGTGGAGCGCGGCTACGCGCTGGCCGAAGGGGTGCGGGTGGTGTCGCTGGCCGAGTTGACACCGCAGCTCCGCTTAAGCTGAAGCCGCCACATCATTGGCGCGGCAGGAAGTCGCGCCAGTGTTTTGCCTGCGCAGGCAGCTCGCACTGAAAAGGCGGGCTTGGCGCGGACGCGGACGATGGCGTGGGCACTGCGGCAGCGTCCACGCAGGCGTCGAAAAAGTCCTCGGCGTCTGACTTGTCGAATTCGCGCAGCCGCGCCGCAAGCGTGCGCGCGGCGTCCATCTCGCCGCGTTCGGCCAAGGCCTTCGCCCACGCCACCATCAGCCGCGTGTCCAGCAGGTAATGTGTGGTGCGGTCGAAAGCCTGCACAGGGTCAACAACGGCCAGGTTCGACGTCACGGCCGCGTAGTCGGCATGGTGGGCGAAGAACACGCTCTGCTGCCCGGTGGCGATGCGCCGCTCCAGCGGCGGCGCGCCGGGTGCGGCGCTGAAGATGGCGGCCACACGGCTGTAGTCCCACACTGCGAACAAACTACCGGCCAGCAGCGCCAGGCCGGCGACGGTGAAGATCAGCCCAGACCCTGACTTCTGCGCACCGGTGCCAGCCCTGTCGCTGCGCAGCGCAAAACCGAAGGCCCATGCGGTGGGCAGCAGGAAGTAGGCGTACCACAGCGGATATTCCAGCAGGCTGTGCAGGCCGATCATCAGCACCATCATCACGGCGCAACGCCGGGCGGTGCTGGCGTCGCCTGATGCGCGCCACGCCGACAGCGCAGCTCGCGCCAGTGCCCACAGCAGCAGGCCCATCACGAGCGCGGCCAGCGGCAGGCCCAGTTCCACCGCCAGTTGCAGCGGCAGGTTGTGGGTGTGGTCGAAGAAGGCCGTCGGCCGGCCCGGAAAGGGTGTCAGCGTCCAGGCGAAGTTGAATTCACCGAAGCCGACACCTGCCCACGGGTTGGCCTGGATCAGCGCCAGCGTGTTCTTCCAGATGCCGAAGCGCGAGCCCGAGATGTCGCTCTCGGCCAGCCGCGCGGTGCCGCCGAAGTCGTGGGCGGACGCGGCAGCCCACTGCGCCATGGCCCACCAGCTGATCGCATAGACCGCGGGCGCGGCCACCAGCAGCAGCCGCGCCGGCCGCGACTGGCGGCGGTCGAACACGCCCCACAGCGCCAGCAGCAGCACGCTGACGAGCCCGGTGCGCGACGCGGTCAGCACGACGGCAAACACAAACGCGGCCATCGCGACCGTTGCCGCACGCTGCGACAGGCGTCGCAGTTCAAGCAGCGCAATCACGGCGATGCACGACCACAGCAGCAGGGTGCTCAAGTGGTTGGGCTGGCGCAGGTTGCCCACCGCGCGGCCGGGGATGCCGGAGATGGCAATCCAGTTGCCGTCGGGCAGGTCGGGCGCAAAGACCTGCACCAGTGCCACGCCGACGTTGAGCACGCCGGCCATCACCCAGGCCCAACAGAACATCGCAAACAGGGCTTCGGCGTTGAACGGCGTCTGGCGCGACGCGCCGCCGGCGGCCAGGTAGGCGGTGGCGGCCAGCGTGCCGATGGCCGACAGCGCCAGGCTGGCCGGCAAGCCACCGCCCAGCCAGGCCCACGCAGCAGCCGCAGCAAGAGTCGCCAATGCCCCGTGCAGCAGCCCGGCACCGCGCGATGCCGCCGGCACTGTCGCGCCCACGAATCCGATCCACAACACGAAGGCCAGCGCCTGGTTCAGGAAGGTGGGCGAGGGCGAGATGTTGTAGGCCAGCAGCGAGGGCAGCGCGGCTGCGGCGATGGCGATGACAAGAGCGGGAGTGGCGCGCGTGTGGGCGTCGTGGGGTGTGGACAAGGCGCGGCGCGGGTTGTGTAAGAGCGGGAGCGCCGAATGCTATCAAGCAGCGCCGAATCGTTCTGCCAAACTTGGGCAACCAAGAGTTGCTGGGGCGGGCTTTGCGCTTTGGGTTGAGCAGCTACGACGCCGCCTGTCTGGAACTGGCGTTGCGGCTGCAACCGCCGGTGGCTGCGGCGGACCTGGCGCCGGGGGATGTGACAGATGATCGGCGTGTGCATCTGACACACCAGCGCCAGCGCCCATTCGGACTCGGCTGGGTGACCGTTCAGCGCTGCGGCGCGTGCATGGCGCGCCAGCCCGCCTAGCGTCGGGTAACGCGCCACGGATCGCCGCCAGCGTTCGATCTGTTCCGGCAGCAAGCCCGATCACGGCTGCGTGCGCAAGGTCAGCAGCGCCGTTTGCAAACCGCTGAGTGCATGCACTGTGGGCACAGGTGGCGAAGTGAGCGTGCCGGCCGATTTCCCCATTCTTGCGCAAATATGCGCACCGATGGGGAAAAATCATTACAATCAATATCTTATGTCGCACAAAAAGACTGGCTTCATCCCCTTCTCACAGGATTCAGGACGCGTGATCGCGAACCTTGAGGACGCCTACGAGCAGTGGCTTGATGCTCGACAGCAACTCATCCGTATGCCGGTGTCCATGTATTGGAAGGCCATTGGGGGGGTCGAGTACCTCGGTGTGAAGCTGAACTCGAACTCAGCCGGTACAACTGGCGGCGCCCGCACGCCTGAGACCGAGGCCGAGTACGACCAGTTCCATTCGGAGAAGGACGCGCTGAAGCAGCGTGTCGCCAAAGCTGACGAACTGATCGGGGAGCGCAGTGGACAGTATCGCGCTCTTCGTCTCCCAATCCTTGCTGACCGCCAAGGTGAACTCTTACGCGCACTCGACATTGAGGGTTTGCTGCGCAACGATCTCCTTGTCGTCGGAACGAATGCGTTTTGCGCCTACGAACTGCTCTGCGGGGTCAAGTTCCCCACCGGCAACGAGGAGACAGAAGACTTTGACTTGGCATGGTGCAGAGGCACCAAGGTATCCCTCGCGCCTTCATCAACCGGCGCCAAGGCAGAGCGAAAATCGTTGCTTTCTGTACTTCAGGGCGTTGATTCCACATACAAGGTCAACCCGCGAAAGCGCTATCAAGCCATCAACGCCGATGGCTATGAGATCGAGTTGTTGGCGGCTCCCAGCCTTGCCCCGCTTCCGAAGTCAGAGGCTTTCGAGCCGATGTTCTCGCTCATTGAACAGGAGTGGCTGCTGAAAGGACGCCCTGTTTCGTTCGTGGTTGCCACCGTTCGACGCCGCGCGTGTCCGGTTTACGTTCCTGACCCACGCTGGATGGCGCTACACAAGCTGTGGCTATCGAACAAGCCGCAGCGCAGGGAGTCGAAGAAGCCGAAGGACAGGCGCCAGGGCGAGGTCTTGCTGGATGCCTGTCGATATTTCTTGCATGACAACTACCCGATGGACATAGATTTCGTTCTCGACTTGCCATTGGAGCTACGCGACCCTTTCAACGAGTGGGCGACAAGCAACGGCTACGACCCAATGAATCCGGATGCGGGTGATGCCCAGCCTGCGGAGCCACAAGTCAAGTTGTCGCGCCGTTTCCGTCGCTGACACAAATTGTCTGCGGTAAGTGCGTCAGCAACCGGCGTCGAGTGGCGGGCGTGGGGGCGTGGGGGCGTCGTGGGATGTGGACAAGGCGCGGCGCGGGTTGTTGGACGGCTGGGGCAGCGAATGCTGACAAGCAGTCCCGGATCGTTCTGCCAAACTTGCGCAACCAACAGACGGGAGTCTGCCCATGAAGGAAATCGCGGTCTACGAAGCCGAGACACCCCTGTCCGAGTTGTTGGCCGAGGTCGAGAAAGGCGAACAGTTCCTCATCACGCGGCAGGGCGTGGCCGTGGCATGTCTGGTCGGTGCAGCCCCGGCCGCGGAACGGCGCGCGCAGGGCAACGCGCAGCGCGAGCGCGTTAAGCAGGCGTTTGCTGAACTCGCCCAACTGCGCAGTGGCACGGTGCTGGACATGCCGTTGAAAGAAGCCATCGAGAGAGGGCGTGATTGAAATGCCCTTCGTCATCGACAACGCCGTGGTTTCGGGTTGGTATCTGGAAAACCAGGCCACGCCCTACACCGAAGCCATTGCCCAGCGCCTGCGCGAAGACCGCGCTGTGGCACCGGCGCTTTGGGAGCTGGAGCTGACAAACGTGCTGCGCACAGCCTGCCTGCGCCAGCGCATGACGGCCGAAAAGGCACAGCAAGTGCTGGCCAGGCGCGCATTGCCAGGCTGCCGATCGCGGTGGACCGAGTGGGTGCGCCACCGCACGAGTTGCTGGCGCTGGCCTTGCGCTTCGAGTTGAGCAGCTACGGCGCCGCCTGTCTGGAATTGGCGTTGCGGTTGCAATTCCCGGTGGCAACGGTGGATGTGGCGCTGAGGGATGCGGCGCCGGCGAGTGGGGTGGGGTGGGTGGAGGCTGCCGACTGACAGTCCCGTATCGTTTACTGCGCTGGTCGACGCGCGTCAGCAAACCGGGGCCACCGCACTGTGGCATCAGTTACGCAGCGCGCGGCCGCTGGAACGGTTTGAGCGAGATAAGGAAGCTGCAGAGCGGCAGTTTCCAGAGGCCAACACACTGGCCGCGCCTGCGTCGGCGCCATAGCTGACTACAGCAGCGACTTATGGCGCAGGCACTGCGATCAGACGCGGCCACTGCTGCTGCGCGCTGCGCCAGGTGGCGCGGGCTTCTTCACATCGCGGCTCAAGGTGGATGGCACAAAGTGTGTGTAGCGTGCGCGAGGCTTCGGCCTCGCGGCCGTTCAGCCCGGCTGCCAGCGCGTAGCGCAGCATGGCCGGGGGGAAGGCATAGCGTTGCGTCACCTTTCGCATCCAGTTGAGTTCGGCAATGCTCATGCCTTCACGGGCAGGCGTGATCATCAGGCGGTGGTATTCGCGTGGGCCGTCGATCAGGGCGACGTCGGGCGGTGCCACCTGACGCACGCTAGCGGCGCCGAAACCCGCCAACAACATTCGAACGTCGCGATTGGCCTGCTCCACGCGCAGGTACTCGGTGGCGATGGCGCCCAGCGCAACCAACATTGACGCCACCGGAAGCAACAGCGGCCAGGCGACTGTGCGAAAGTGGCGGCTCGAAGGCCCCGGTTGTACCGCCGACACCGACAAGGTGCCCATCAGCAAGCCCAGCGGCAACAGGAAGAATGCGTACTCCAGCGGGTACTCAAACTGCGCATGCAGGAGCAGGGCGCCGATGGCTGCGAGCATGGCCCAGGCGTCGGCGTTGGCACAGCGGCGGGTCTGTGCAACCAGCCAGGCGCCGACGGCGGCCACCCAGATCAGCGCCAGCGGCATGCCAGCCCACAAGGCCAGGTCGAGCACCACGTTGTGAGCGCTCTCGATCATGCGTCGTACCGGCGGCATGTCCACTGCCACCGCCTGCTGGGCGGCGATGACTTGGTTCCAGCCGTAACCCAGCCAAGGCGATCTCGCCACCGCTTCAAGCATCGTCTGCCACATCAGGCCGCGTGGGCCAGCCTGCAGGCGCTGGCTCAGGGCGCCCCCGGCTTGCAGCAACAACGCCTCGTTCAGCGGCTCCCACAGGACGATGGCGGCGGCGAATAACGCAGCCCCGGCCAACACCGCCGGCGCGGGCGTTCGAAGCGCGGTGCGGCGGCGCATCGTGGCCCACCACACCAGCAGCAGCAGCACGAAAAGCCAGCCGGTGCGCGACTGGGTCATCACCAGGCCGAAGCCCAGCCAGCCCATCGCCAGCCCCGCCACCGGCCCGCCGATCTGACGGCGCTCGTAGCTGCGCCACAGGCCCACCGCACCCAGCGCGAGCAAGGTGGCCAGGTGGTTGGGTTGTGCGAGGTTGGCGTAGGGCCGCATGCCGGACTTGAGCGCAACAACCCACATGCCGGCAGCTTCGATGCTCAGCCACTGAAACAGCGCCAGGGCCACCGACACCATGCCGGCGGCGCCCAGCGCCAGAAACAGAAGGTCGAGCCAAGTGCCAGGTGCGGTTCGGGCCCATACGGCGCCAGTGATGATCGCCAGGCCGAACCCGACGAGATAAAGCGCCGGCAACAGCGCGTCAGAAAAGAATGCGATCTGGCCGCTGGCGAATTGCCCCGCAGGGACTGCGGCAGTGGCCACCGCCAACATGGCCAGCGCGGGCCATGGAACACGCTGGCCGGCCTGCGCGCAAGCTAGCGCGGCGCCGAGCCCGACCAGGCCCACGCCCAGCGCGGCGGCCGTCTGCGACTCAAACGTGGCCCAGGGTGAGTAGTGCCCGGGCAGCAGGAACGAGACGAACAGCAGGGCCAGGCCAGCGTTGCGCAGCAGCTTGGGCACGGCAGCTCGATTCAGAAGTTGGAACAAGAAAAAAGGGCGCCCGAGGCGCCCTTTCGCAGTTCAACGCGGGACTAGACGGCCCTGCAAGAACCCGGCAAGTACTTGGCGGGCATTGAGCCGGGGCCGCAGATCCACATTTGCACCGGCGTTCCGACGACGGGCGGGGTGCAGTTAGCAAACGTTGTTGCGGTGGACACACTGCATGGAGCCATGATGACAGTGCCATCGATGCCAGCGCCGAGGTTGCGGGAGGTGACCGTCACGATGCCTGTGGTGGCGGCGGTCGTGATCGATGAAACGTACTTGCTGGGAGCGCTAGCTGCAGCAATTTCGCAACCCCACGTATCGGCGACACTGGGCAGAACCGCAGCAGTCTGGACGGTTTCAGTAATTGAAGTCCGGCACACCGAGCCGGCCAGTGGGCATCCTGGCCGCTCTCTGGGCTGCTTCCAACGGCATGGGTGC
>JANNGN010000782.1:0-1953 GCA_031403895.1 Rubrivivax sp.
GAACCGTCGCTCGGCCTGGCGCCGAAGATGGTGGACGAGTTGCTGGCCATCGTGCGCCGCATCGCCGACCACGGCACCACCGTGCTGATGGTGGAACAAAACGTCCGCAAGGCGCTGGCCATGGCAGACCGTGGTTATGTGCTGGAACGCGGCCGTCTGGTGGCCAGCGGGCCGGCGGGGCTGCTGGCGCGCTCCACCGTCATCCGCCAGGCCTACCTGGGCACCGAAAAACCTTCAGCTGGACTCAAGGAGAACACCATGTCGGACCTCAGCATGCTCATCAACGGCTTGGCCGTCAGCGCCGAAGGCAAGCGCACTTTCGAGCGCCGCAACCCGCTCGACGGCAGCGTGGCCACGCGCGCGCCGGCCGCAAGCACAGCCGATGCGGTAGCTGCGGTGGACGCAGCGGCCGAAGCCTTCAAGACCTTTAGCCAGACGGGGCCCGGTGAACGCCGCGCGCTGCTGCTCAAGGCCGCCGATGCGCTGCAGGCCAAGACACCCGAGTTCATCGAAGCCATCGGCGCCGAGACCGGCGCCACCGCAATGTGGGCCGGCTTCAACGTGTTTCTGGCTGCCGGCATGATCCGCGAAGCGGCCGCGCTAACGACGCAGATCGCCGGTGAGGTGATCCCGTCCGACGTGCCCGGCAGCCTGGCGATGGGCATCCGCCAGCCGGCCGGCGTGGTGCTGGGCATCGCGCCCTGGAACGCACCGGTGATCCTGGGCGTGCGCGCCATCTGCGTGCCGCTGGCGTGTGGCAACACGGTGGTGCTCAAGGGCAGCGAGAACTGCCCGCGCACGCACCAGCTCATCGTGCAGGCCTTTCAGGATGCGGGTTTCGCGCCCGGCGTCGTCAACTACATCACCAACGCCCCGGCCGATGCGGGCGCGGTGGTGGAAGCGATGGTCGCGCACCCGGCGCTGCGGCGCGTCAATTTCACCGGCAGCACGAAGGTCGGCAAGCTCATCGCGATGAGCTGCGCCAAGTACTTGAAGCCCGTGCTGCTGGAACTGGGCGGCAAGGCGCCACTGGTGCTGCTGGACGACGCCGACCTGGCGGCTGCGGTGGACGCGGCGGCCTTCGGCGCGTTCATGAATTCGGGACAGATCTGCATGTCCACCGAACGCATCGTGGTGGACAGAAAAATTGCCGACGACTTCGCATCGCTATTTGCCAAGAAGGCGCGGAGCCTGCCGGTAGGCGACCCGCGCAAGCCCGACCCGGTGGTGCTGGGCTCGGTGATCGGCATGGGCACCGTGGAGCACTGCAACGCACTCATCGACGACGCACTGGCCAAGGGCGCCAAGCTGCTGTGCGGTGGCAAGGCTGACAGCACGCTGATGCCGGCGACGGTGCTTGACCACGTCACGCGCGAGATGCGCATCTACTCTGAGGAAACCTTCGGCCCGGTGAAGTGCATCGTGCGGGTGGACGGCGTGGAAGCTGCCGTGGCCTGCGCCAACGACAACGAATACGGCTTGTCGGCGGCGGTGTTTGGCCGCGACATCGCACGCGCGATGAACGTCGCGCGGCGTATTGAGAGTGGCATCTGCCACATCAACGGCCCCACCGTGCATGACGAAGCGCAGATGCCCTTCGGTGGCGTCAAGGGCAGCGGCATCGGGCGCTTTGGCGGCAAGGCGGGGGTGGCTGAATTCACCGATCTGCGCTGGATCACGGTGCAACTCGCGCCGCGGCACTACCCGTTCTGAAGCACGACGGCCAGCGGCCCGGGCGCTCTGTTCATCGCGTGGCGGAGTGCGCCAGGTCCCGGATGACGGTGGGGCCGGCGTGGTGTTCGACGCTGGCCGACAAATCCTTGAACAGGCCAAGGTAAGCCAGCATTTCCAGCACCACGAACATGGGGCCGACGAGCAGGCCGACGATGTCGTCGGCAAATGCCGGCTTCTTGCCTTCGTAGTAGTGGCCGATGAACTGGATCACCCAGCCCA
>JANNGN010000783.1:0-1837 GCA_031403895.1 Rubrivivax sp.
TTTGCAGACAGCGTGGGTGCCAGCACCGACGCCGTCAGCGGCCTGCCCGTGAACTGGGGGCCCGACCCCGCGCTGCTGCCCGAGGCCGCCACCTTCCCGGCCGGATCGAAGCTGTCCAGCCGCACACAGCGCGCCGACATCGGTGGTGTCGATCGCATCGAGCTCACCAACAAGTCCAGCGTGCGCTGGCCCGACGGTGTCTTCCGCCAGGCCACGTCGCTGGAGCAGTACAGCGGCATGCCCGGCAACCTGGTGGACGCGGCTGTCGTGCCCGGCAACGGCAACACCGTGTTCGTGGGCGACCTGGCGCTGGCGACCCAGCCCGACGCCACGCTGGAGAGCTTCAAGCGCTTCCGCGCCGGCATTGATGTGGCCGGCCTGCGCATCCGCTTCTACAAGTGCGACTTGCGCCGCAGCGACCAGGCGGCGCTGAACTGCGCCACGGTGGGCGACGGCACGCTGGCCATCGGCACCCAGGGCGGCCTGCGGCTGATGCGCGTGGCCACCGGCTACCCGGCCGAATTGACCGCGCGCCTGTCGCAGCAGCGCTACTGGGTCGAATACAGCGGCGCTGTCTTCCGCGGCCTGCGCGACCTGGAACGCACGCGTTATGACCAGCGCCTGAACGCCCCCGCCTGGGCGGCGTTGCGCACGGCGCTGAACATCCCCGAGCACACCGCACCGGTGGCGCCGGTGGCGACTGGGCCTTTCGAAACCCTGCGCGCGTTCAGCTTCACCGATGCGGCCAACTACAGCCTGCGCACTTTCGACGGCAACAGCAGCGTGCTCGACGCGGCCGGCAGCTACAGCGCCAACGAAATCCGCAGGAACGTCAGCGCGGGTGCCGTGCAGCCCTTCGTGCGCAACCGCAGCTACTGGACCGGCACCGAGTGGTACGACTGCCCGAGCGACGGCGCCAACGTCATCAGCGTGGCCAGCCAGCCGCCGAACCGCGCCACCTACTGCAAGGCTTACATCGACGAACGTGTTGGCAGCACCACGCTGGCGATCGGCGGGCGCCTGATGTCGGATGTGGTCAACGACATCCGCGCCTACGGCAGCACCGACTTCGGCGACGCCTACAACGACTGGGGCCCCACGCCCAGCGCGAACCCGCAGCTGGCCAGCACGCGCTTCCCCGAAGGCGCGACGATGGAGTACCGCGGCAACCAGCCCATGGCCGTGCCCTGGGCCATCGCCACCGCAGCCACCGACCAGGTGCGCGTGGCGCCCGCACCCACCAGTTCGGCCGCCTTCAACACCTGGCCCTTTGCGGCGTCGCTGGAAAACATGATCGCGCTCTATCCGGGCAGCCTGATCGGCAGCACGCTGAACGGCAACACGGCGCTCTTCGTCTGGCGCTACACGGCCACGCCTTCGTCGGCGCTGTACACGAGCGAGGTGCAAATCCGCGTCGCCTTTGATGCGGTCGGCAACAAGGCGCGCTTCACGCAGAACAACCGGCTCGCCAGCAACGGCTTCACCACCAACTACAGCACCTTGCTCGACACCACGTACACCATCGAAGATGTGGGCGGCGTTCGCTTGCTGAAGTTTGCCGCCATGCCGGCGGGCTTTGAGGACCAGTTCCGCTTCACGCGTTTGTTTGCGCAGCGCAATGGAGGCGTCTGGTATGCCTTCAAGGACCGCTTGTCGCCGACACCGATCTGGACCATCCGCCTGAACAACACGGCCACCGGCGCGCTGAAGCAGGCGCTGGGCATCCAGTGAGCTGAGGCGCTCAGGCCAGCGGCGCGTCGAGCGCGCGCACGCTGGCCCTGAGCCACCACAGCATCACGAGCGCCGGTGCCGCCAGCACCGTGCTGACGATGAAAAA
>JANNGN010000784.1:0-1945 GCA_031403895.1 Rubrivivax sp.
ATGACGGTGGCAGCCCTGCGCGGCTACGGCGTCGGGCTTTTGGGGCTGGTGGCGATCAAGGTGCTGGCGCCCGCGTTTTACGCCCAGCAGGACGTGCGCACGCCCGTGAAGATTGCGGTTGGCGTGCTGCTGGCCACGCAAGCGCTGAACGTGGTGCTGGTGCCCTGGCTGGGCCATGCCGGGCTTGCTTTGTCGATCGGTCTGGGCGCACTCGTCAACGCGGCGCTGCTGCTGGGTGGGCTGCTGCGGCGCGGCATCTTCAAGCCCGAGCCCGGCTGGCTGGTCTTTTCAGCGCGCGTGATGCTGGCCAATCTGGCGCTCGGCGCGGCCCTGGCCTGGGCTGCGCACGCCATCGACTGGACCGGCCTGCAAGCGCAATGGGCGCTGCGCGCGGCAACGGTTGCGGCGGTGCTGGGCGGTGTGGCGCTGCTGTACTTTGCCGTGTTGATGGCCTGCGGCCTGCGCCCGCGGCAATTCATCCGCCGCGGCTGACCTACACTGGTGCGAATGGCCGGACACCTGCACTTTGACGCGCCAAGCGCACTGGATTATTTCGCCGTGCTGGTGGCTGACGACGCCAGTTTCCCGCTGCTTGAAGCCGCGGTGGCCATCGCGCAGGACGACGACCCGGGGCTGGACGTTCAGGGCGTGCTGGCGCGGGTGGATGAACTGGCCGCGCGGCTCAAACGCCGCATCCCGCTGGACGCCGCACCGTTGCAGCGCCTGCGCCTGCTGAACCAGTACTTCTTTCAGGAACTGGGCTTCGCCGGCAACGTCAACAACTATTACGACCGCCGCAACAGCCTGCTGCCGGCAGTGCTGGACAGCCGCCGCGGCATCCCCATCACATTGGCTGTGCTGTACACGGAAATTGCGGCCCAGGCGGGCCTGCAGGCGCAGGGCATTTCATTTCCGGGTCACTTCCTGGTCAAGGTTCACATGCCGCGCGGCGAGATCGTGATCGACCCCTTCAGCGGTCATTCACTATCGCGCGACGAACTGGAAGAACGCCTGGCGCCCTTTCGCCACCAGCGCGGCGCGGTGGGCGACGACGAGGTGCCGCTGGGCCTGTTCCTGCAGCCCGCTCCGGGGCGCGAAATCATTGCCCGCATGCTGGGCAACCTGAAGGAAGTACACCGCAGCCACAACGACTGGCTGCGCCTGGAACGTGCGCAGGCGCGCCTGGTGGTGCTGCTGCCGCAGGCCTGGGAAGAGCGGCGTGACCATGCCCTGGTGCTGGCTGAACTGGGTGCGCACCGGCGCGCGGCCGAGTCGCTGGCCCTGTACCTGCAGCACCGGCCCGAGGCCGCCGACGCGCCCGCGTTGCGGCGCCATCTTGCCGCCTGGCAGCAGGGAAGCTGATCGCGTGGAACAGATTCCATTGGCCATCGGCCCCGAACCACAGTCCACCTTCGACAACTACTGCGCGGGTGTCAATGGTCCGGCGCTGGAACATTTGCGTTCCTTGAACCTGCCCGCGCCGTCGGTGTACCTGTGGGGCCCGGGCGGCTGCGGCAAGACCCACCTGATGCAGGCCTTGGCCGCGCGCTGTCGGGCTGCCGGCCAGCAACTGGCCTGGTTCGACGCCGCAGACCCTTTGCCGTGGACGCTGGTGCCCGGATGGTCGCTCGTGATCGTGGACCGCTGCGAAGTGCTGGCCGACGCCGCGCAGCATGCCGCCTTCGCACTTTTCGAAGAAGCTGCCGCCCACGGCGTGCAGTGGTTGGCAGCAGGCCGCTTGCCGCCCGTTGACCTGCCCTTGCGTGACGACCTGCGCACGCGCCTGTCCTGGGGCCATGTGTTTGCGCTGCAGCCCTTGCCCGATGCCGAAACCCGCGCCGCGCTGCGCCGCGAGGCCGACCGCCGCGGCATCTTCCTGTCCGACGAGGTGATGGCTTTCCTGCTCACCCACTTCGAACGCGACCTCGGCCACCTGATGCGCTTG
>JANNGN010000785.1:0-7163 GCA_031403895.1 Rubrivivax sp.
GGCGTTCCAGTAGTAGCCACCGGCGGCCAGGTACTGGCTTGCCGTCGCAGCGTCGGGCTTTTCGATGAACTGCGCCACGCGCTCACCGTCGGTGCGGATGTAGCCGTAGCCGGTTTCGGGCGCGTCAGGCGTGATGCCCAGGATCGTGATGGCGCCTTCCGCCGCCGCCTGCACCGCACGCCGCAGCGACGCCGTGAAGGCCGCGCCGTCAGTGACGGTCTGGTCGGCGGGCGTGACCACCAGCACCGGGTCGTGGCCGCTTTCCAGCGCCTGCAGCGCCGCCAGCGTGACGGCGGGTGCGGTGTTGCGGCCCATCGGCTCCAGCAGCACGGCTGAGGGCTCGGCCTTGATCTCGCGCAACTGGTCCAGCACCAGGAAGCGGTGCTCTTCGTTGCCCACCACCACTGGTGCGGCGACTTCAATGTGGCTGTCGGCCAGGCCTTTCAGCCGCGACACAGCCTGCTGGAACAGGCTCGTGTTACCCGCCAGCACCAGGAACTGTTTTGGAAAACCGCTGCGCGACAAAGGCCACAGGCGGGTGCCGGAGCCACCCGCCATGACCACCGGCCAGACCTGCGTTTTGTGTGGGGTATTCATGCTTCAAATCCTTGGGGGTTCATCGATTGCCAGCGCCAACTGTCTGCGCACATGCGCTGCAGATCATGCTGCGCGGCCCAGCCCAGCAACTCATGCGCCAGTGTCGGGTCGGCATAACACGCGGCCACGTCGCCGGGGCGGCGCGGCTTGATGTCATAGGCCACCGCGCGGCCACTGGCGGCGGCAAAGGCGGCCACCACTTCCAGCACGCTGTAGCCGCGGCCGGTGCCCAGGTTCACGGTCAGCGAGCCGGGGTGGTTCAAGAGCCGTTGCAGCGCTGCGACGTGGCCCTGCGCGAGGTCACTGACGTGGATGTAGTCGCGCACGCCAGTGCCGTCCGGCGTGGCGTAGTCGTTGCCGAAGACCGACAGCTGCGGCCGTCTGCCCACGGCCACCTGCGCGACAAAGGGCATCAGGTTGTTGGGCACGCCGCGCGGGTCTTCGCCGATGAGGCCGCTGTCGTGCGCGCCCACGGGGTTGAAGTAGCGCAGCACGGCGGTCTGCCACAACGCGTCGGCCGCGCCCAGGTCGCGCAGGATCTGCTCGCCCATCAGCTTGGTCTGACCGTAAGGGTTGGTGGCAGAGAGTGCGGCCGACTCGGTGATGGGCAACTGCTGCGGCTCACCGTACACGGTGGCGCTGGAACTGAAGACGAAGCGCTTCACACCGTGCTGCTGCATCGCATTGCACACGGTGAGCAAGCCGCCCAGGTTGTTGGCGTAGTAGGCCAGCGGCTGCGCGGTGGATTCGCCCACCGCCTTCAGCGCCGCGAAGTGCACGGTGGCGTCGATGCGGTGGCGCTGGAAGAGCGACTCGATCGCAGCGTCATCGCAGACGTTGGCGCGCTCGAACACGGGTGCCCGCCCGCCCAGGGTCTGCAGCCGCTGCAGCAACTGCGGCGAGCTGTTGGAAAAGTCGTCCACACCGACCACCTCGAAGCCGGCCGCCCACAGCGCCAGCCAGGTGTGCGACGCGATGTAGCCGGTGGCGCCGGTGAGCAGGATGGTGGTTCTGTGGCTGGACGTCATTGCAATGTGATCTGGCCATAGCAGCCGATTGAGGCGGCTTTGAGGTTGGACGTGAGGCCACCGCTGGCGCGGCGATTTTCGCTGCTGGCGTCGCAGCCGACGAGTGTGTTGCGCAGCGGCGCCCAACGGCCGCCGAGCGTGAACAGCGTGGTGCCGTCCTTGCCGCTGCTGGTGTCCAGTGGCACGCTGTTGGCCACCGCCAGCGTGTTGCGGTCCAGCCTGCGCTGGGCGTGTTGAAGGCTGGTGCTGAGGGCGACCTTGGCCGACACCTCGAAGTCGGCCTGCAGGCGCAGCGTGGTGATGACGCGGCTGTCGCTCAACGTCACCGGAATGCGTCTGAAAAACACGGGCACGCTGGACGGATAGTTGTCCTGCCCTTTGTCGCGTGCCAGGCGCGTCGTCAACCGCAACTTGCCGCTCGCCTGCCAGAGCCAGCCCAGCGAGCCGTTGACGCTGGAGAAATTGCGCTCTTCATTGATGAGGTAGCGCGTATCGCCAAAGCTCAGCCGCATGTCCAGTGTGCTCGCGCCGGTGGGCACCAGGGCGGCGACCAGTTCGATCTGCTGCTGCTTGTAGCGGTCGGACTCGTAGCCGTCGGCATTGGCATTGGCGCGAAAGGTGGGGTACACGGCGCTCGCCTGGCGCAGCGCGCCCGTCAGGCTGAAGGCGCTGCTGGGCCGCCAGGCCAGGCCCAGCGACAGCGTGTCGAGGTTGACGTCACGCGACAACACGCGTTCGTCCTGCACCGAATTGCGCACCTGCCGACGCCCGGCGCCAAGCTCAAGGCTGTACTCGGTGACCAGGCCGACGCTGACGCTGGCGTTGACGGCCTGTGTCGTTTCCAGGTTCTTCTCGGGCAGCAGGCCCACGCCTTCGGCGTTGAAGGTGGACAGGTTGCGCACCGCACTGATCGACAGGTTGCCCGAGACGCGGTTCACGGTTGACCAGTCCAGGCCGAGTGCGCCGTTGTAGCTTTGATTGTTGTACTTGGCGTTGCGCTCGAAGCGGTTGTCGCGCAGCGTCAGGTTGCCGAACACGCGCTGGCGACCGATGTTCTGGTTCAGGCTTCCCACCAGGGCGGTGCTCAGCACCGTGTCGGACCGGCTCTCGCCCGGCCCGGGGTCTTGCGTGTCGGCCAGGCGCAGCAGGTTGGAATCGTGCGACAGCAGCAGCGAGCCGCCGACAGACCAGGGGCTCGTCTGCGCGCTGGCAGTGCCGGCGCACAGCGCCAGCAAGGTCCCGGTCAGGCGCAGGAATAGGCGCAGCAACAGGGTGTCAGTAAGCATGGCGGTCGAAGAGCACAAGCTTGATGGTGCGCGCAATGATCTGCAGGTCCAGGCCGAGCGACCAGTTGCGCAGGTATTCCAGGTCGTATTCCACCCGCGCCTGCATCTTTTCGATGGTGTCGGTTTCACCGCGGTGGCCGTGAATCTGGGCCCAGCCGGTGATGCCGGGCTTGACCTTGTGGCGCACCATGTAGGCCTTGATGAGCTGGCGGTACTGCTCGTTGTGCGCGACCGCGTGCGGGCGCGGGCCGACGATGCTCATGCGCCCTTGCAGCACGTTGATGAACTGCGGCAATTCGTCGAGCGAGGTGCGGCGGATGAAGGCGCCGAAGGGCGTGATGCGCGGGTCGCCCTTCACCGCCTGCGGCACCACGTCACCGTCGTCCTGCACACGCATCGAGCGGAATTTATAGACCGAGATCTCTTCGCCGTCGAGGCCGTTGCGGCGTTGCTTGAAGACCGCCGGCCCGGGCGAACTGAGCTTCACGCCAATCGCGATGGCCAGCAGCAGCGGCGAAATCAGCAGCAGGATGAAAGAGCCCAGCACCAGGTCGGACAGCGACTTCACGAGCCGGTTGGTGCCGGTGAACGGTGTCTCGCACAAGCCCACCACCGGCACCCCGTTCATGTCCTGCAGCCGGCCCTGGATGATGCTGATGCCGAACACGTCGGGCACGAAGAACACGCTCGCGGTGGTGCCCTGCACCTGCTCCAGCAATTCGACGATGCGCGGCTGCGATCCCAGCGGCAGCGTGATGTAAACCTCGTGTACGCCGTGCTCGCGGATGTAGGGCGCAACCTGCCGCAGGTTGCCCAGGCGCGCGCCGATGGCGTCGGCATCCACACGCTCGTCGGCGCGGTCGTCGAAGTAGCCCAGGAAGGACAGGCCGATGTCGCCACGCGCTTCAAAGGCGCGCGAGACCTTCACGCCCAGCGCCCCGGCGCCCACCACCACCGCGCTGCGCCGGTTGTGTGGCCGCGCGGCCAGGCGCCGCAGCAGCCAGCGTCCGCTGAAGTAGGTGAACCACAGCAGCACGGGCGTGATGAGCACCCACCAGAGCAGGATGTCGGGCTGGAACAGCGTCAGGCTGCGCGTGGCGTAGCCGCACAGTGCCAGGATGAAGAGCAGGCTCAGCCACGAGGTGCTGATGTCAACGGCGGCGTTCAGCGGCCGGTCCCAGAAGCGGTTGCGGCCCGGAAAGGTGAGCGCAAAGACCAGCAGGCACAACGTCAGGTCGGACCTCCCGATGGGCTCTGCGAACGCGGCCGACACCGCCAGGAACACCAGCACCGTGAGCGTCGGCTCCAGGAACGCCGCCACCAGCGACGTCACCGACTGGGGTGCGCTGTAGAAAGTGCGTTTGTAGCCTCGGTCTTCGAACATCGGTGTGGGGGTGCCGCTGGCGGCCGGGCTTGTGCCACGCTGGGCGTGATCTGTCAGGCGCGGACGGCCCGTGAAAGCAGGGCAGCCCGGTGGCCTGCTGAAAGCGACCTTGGCGCCCAACGCAAAACGCCAGATTCTGACCCAATTCCCAAGCCGGTCTGTGGCCTGGCGGTGACCCCGCGCAGCGCGCCGCGAGGCTTGGCTGCCTACAATCGCGCAATGCTTCACAGTCTCAATGCACTCCTGGCGCCGGCCCTGGCCGAACGCCTGACCTTGATCCTCAATCATGTGCTGGCCAGTGAATCGGTGGCCACCGACAGGCTGCGGCCCCACAGCGGCGCCACGATGTCGCTCACCCTCGCGGGCTGGCCGGGCCTGCTGCCACCGCCCCCGGTGTTGGCCTGGCGTGTGACGCCGGCCGGTCTGCTGGAGTGGTGCGGCACACCAGGCCCTGCAACTGCGGACCTGGCAGTGAGCCTGGACGCCAGCAACCCGGCGCTGGTGCTGGCCCGCGCCCTGGCCGGCGACGCGCCTGCGGTGCAGGTTGACGGCAACGCACAGTTGGCCGCCGACGTGAACTGGCTGTTGCAAAACTTGGGTTGGGACGTCGCGGCCGATCTGGACCGCATCTTCGGCCCCAAGGTAGCGCAGCCGCTGCACCAAGTGGGTCGCATGCTGGCTGCTGGCGTGCGCAGCGCGCTGAAAGGCGCCGCAAGCCTGAACGAGCAGTGGCAAGCGCGGCGCGCGTGAAGCGCGTGATCGACGTGATCGACGTGAATCGCGGGACGCAGCGCCAGGACCTGCCTTGAGGCAGTTCGGCCGCCTCGTCTTCATCATCATCACCGTCCTGCGCTTCGGCCTGGACGAGGTGGCGCTGAGTGTTTTCCGCCAGCGCTGGGTGCGCGCGCTGGTGCGGCTGGTGACCATCGGCCGCAAGCTCGACGCACCGCGCGGCGAAAGGTTGCGGCAGGGCCTGGAGCGGCTGGGCCCGATCTTTGTCAAGTTCGGCCAGGTGCTGTCAACGCGGCGCGACCTGATTCCGCTCGATGTGGCTGACGAGTTGGCGCGCCTGCAAGACCGTGTGCCGCCGTTCCCGGCGGCGGCCGCGCGCGCGCTCGTCGAAAAGGCTTTCGGGCGTCCGATCGACGCCGTGTTCGCGAGCTTCGAGACCGAACCCGTGGCCAGTGCGTCGATCGCACAGGTGCATTTCGCGGTGCTGAAGAACAGTCCGCATGCGGGGATGGAGGTGGCCGTCAAGGTGTTGCGCCCGGGCATGCTGGACGTGATCGACCAGGACCTGAAGCTGCTGCACACGCTGGCACGCTGGGTGGACCGCCTGTCGGCTGACGGCAAGCGCCTGAAGCCGCGCGAAGTGGTGGCGGAATTCGACGGCTATCTGCACGACGAACTCGACCTCGTGCGCGAAGCCGCCAACGCGACCCAGCTGCGGCGCAACATGGAGGGCCTGAAGCTCGTGCTGGTGCCCGAAATGGTGTGGGAGCTGTGTACCCCCAGCGTCATCGTCATGCAGCGTATGCACGGTGTGCCCATCAGCCAGATCGAGCGCATCCGCAGCGCCGGCGTTGACATCCCGAAACTGGCCCGCGACGGCGTCACGATCTTCTTTACGCAGGTGTTCCGCGACGGTTTCTTCCACGCCGACATGCACCCGGGCAACATCCAGGTGAGCCTGGAACCCGCCACTTTCGGGCGTTATATATCGCTCGACTTCGGCATCATCGGTACGCTCACCGAGACTGACAAGGAATACCTCGCCTACAACTTCATCGCGTTTTTCAGGCGGGACTACAAAAGAGTCGCCGAGCTGCACATCGAAAGCGGCTGGGTGCCAGCGTCAACGCGCGTCGATGCGCTGGAAGGCGCCATCCGCGCGGTTTGCGAGCCGCAGTTCGACCGGCCGCTGAAGGACATCTCGCTCGGCCAGGTGCTGCTGCGCCTGTTCCAGACCTCGCGCCGCTTCAACGTCGAGATCCAGCCGCAACTGGTGCTGCTGCAGAAGACGCTGCTCAACATCGAAGGCCTCGGCCGCCAGCTCGACCCCGAGCTTGATTTGTGGACCACGGCCCAGCCCTTCCTGGAGCGCTGGATGAACGAGCAGGTGGGCTGGCGCGGCCTGCTTGAACGCGTGAAGAACGAAGCGCCGCGTTATGCACAACTGCTGCCCGAGTTGCCGCGCCTGCTGCACCAGGCGCTGCGCCAGCAGGCGCGGCCAGCGGAAGGCCCGGCGCTGCTGGCGCTGCTGGCCGAGCAGCGCCGCACCAACCGCCTGCTGCAGGGCCTGGCCTGGGCGGCAGTGGGTTTCGTGGCCGGTCTGCTGGCCGTGCGCGTGCTGGCGCCGTGGCTCGGCTGGGCTTGAAAAGCCACGCGCGCCCTATAATTTCGCCTTTTGAATCAACGGTTTAGCTTCGAGATTTCTCGGGTTGCCGAGGTTTTCCCACTGAAACTCCGCCCTCACCATGCCCATTTACGCTTATCGCTGCACGGCCTGCGGCCACGCGCAAGACGTGCTGCAAAAGATGTCCGACCCGCTGCTGACCGTGTGCCCGGCCTGCGGCGCCAGCGCCTACGCCAAGCAGCTCACGGCTGCGGGCTTCCAGCTCAAGGGTTCGGGCTGGTACGTCACCGATTTCAAGGGTGGAAACACCGCAGCGCCGAAGCCGGCGGACGGTGGCGAAGCGCCGCCACCGGCGGACAAGGCCGGTGACAAGCCAGGCGACAAGTCGGTCGAAAAAGTGACTGAAAAAACGGCAGACAAAACGGCTGACAAGGTGGCCGACAAACCGAAGGACACACCGAAGGATCAGCCCAAAGGTCAGCCGAAAGGTCAGCCCGTCGCCCCACCCGCAC
>JANNGN010000786.1:0-1862 GCA_031403895.1 Rubrivivax sp.
CACGGCGCGTCTGCTGGCCGGCATGGGCCACCACGTCGAAGAAGCCGACCCCGCGCCGCTGGGCCTGGCTGCGCTGAACAGCATGATGGACCTCTGGTTCTTCGGCTTCGACCTGCGCCTGGCCGGCTACGCCCAGCGCACGGGCTTGACGGTAGGCCCCGACACGCTGGAGCCGATGACCTGGAAGATCTGCCAGCACGCGCGCCAGATGAAGCCGGCGCAGTTCCTGGCCGCTGTGGCCACGCTGAACACGGTGCGCCGCCAACTGGGGGCCTACTTCACGCAGCACGACGTCTGGCTCGGCCCCGCCTCGGCCCATGTCGCCCAGGCCTGGGGCCGCTACAACCTGGGCCGCGATGACGTGACGATGGACGGTTATGCCGAGCACATCCTGCGCCCTGTGGCGCAGTACACGCTGCCGCACAACATCATGGGCACGCCAGCGGTTTCATTGCCGCTGGCGATGCACAGCAGCGGGTTGCCGATCGGCGTGCAACTGGCCGCGGCCCCAGCGCAAGAGCACTGGCTGCTGCAACTGGCGGCGGCGCTTGAATTGGCGCTGCCCTGGGCGGCGCGCGTGCCGCCACTGCACGTCACTGCAGGTCACCGCGGATAAGGAGGCCATGGCATGTCGTGGGTCGATACAGAACTGAAGAAGCGCACGGCGCGCGCGGCGCGCGAAACCACGTCCGGCACCAGCAAGAGTGGCGATTCCGGCGGCGGCGAGTCCACAACCGCGCTGAACGCGAATCGAATCTCGACGCTTTGGGACCGGTTTGAAGAAGCCAACCAGGCGCTGCCCCCGGCGCTGAAGCTGCAGCCTCAGCTGGACAGGCCGGATGACGCCATGCACGGCAAGCCGCCCTTTCGCCAGTGGCTGAAAGCCCCCAACGGCGCAGGCCTGGGCTTCAATGGCGAGGGCATCCGCTACTTCTGGCCCCAGCACGGCAGGGGCAAGAGCAACAACTTCTGGATTCGCTGGGAGGCGGGCATGGGCTATGCCGTGTGCCGCCGGGTCGGCCTGGCTTCGTCGTTGGCGAGAACCGAAAAGCTCAGGTTCAAGGAGTCCAGCGTCGAGCACATGCTGAAGTGCCTGGTGACGGGTGTGCGCGTCAAACCGAAGGCAATTCGCGTGCGCCGTTTCTGGTTTTTTTGAAAGCTTAAGCGATGACTTCCGGCCACTTGGTGTGAAACCACTGGCCCGCCGGCTTGTCCACCCGTTCGTAGGTGTGCGCGCCAAAGAAGTCGCGCTGCGCCTGCAGCAGATTGGCCGGCAGCCGAGCGCTGCGGTAGCTGTCGTAATACGACAGCGACGCGCTCATTGCCGGCACCGGAATGCCGTGGCACACCGCCACCGCCACCACATCGCGCCAGGCCTGCTGGCTCTTGCCCAGCACGCCCTGGAAAAACGGCGCCAGCATCAGGTTGGACAGCGCCGGGTCGGCGCGACAGGCCTCGGTGATGCGGGACAGGAAACGCGCGCGGATGATGCAGCCGCCGCGCCAGATGGCGGCAATGCCGCCGAGGTCCAGCGCCCAGCCTTTCTTGTCGCTCATGGTGCGCATGAGATCCAGGCCCTGCGCGTAGCTGACGACCTTGGACGCGTAGAGCGCGTCATGCACCTTCGGCACCAGGTCCTTGGCCGATGTGCTGAGCTTGCCCGGCGGCCCGCTGAGCAAACGGCTGGCGGCCACGCGCGCGGTCTTCATCGACGACAGCACGCGCGCTTCGACGGCGGCGTTGATGGTGCTGATGACAACCGCGTTTTCGGCCGCGTTCATCAGCGTCCACTGGCCGGTGCCTTTCTGCCCCGCCTTGTCCAGGATCAGCTCCAGCACCGGCTGCGCGCTGTCGGGGTCGCG
>JANNGN010000787.1:0-3346 GCA_031403895.1 Rubrivivax sp.
CGCGAGCCCCTCCTTCGGCATTCGGATGTGCGCAGGCACATCCTCATGTCCTCAGTCGGCGTACTGCCCCGCTGCCTTGATGGCCGGGGCCCACTTGTTGATCTCGGCTTCAACGAACTTCTTGTGCTCGGCCGGATTCACGCGGTTGTCGGTGATGACCACTGCGCCCAGCGCTTCCTGGCGCTTGATGAAGTCGGGGTCTTTCAGCGCGGTGCGCAGCGCCGCGTTGACCTGGTCCAGCACCGCCTTCGGCGTGCCCTTCGGCGCGTACAGGCCGTGCCAGATCGACACGTTGAACCCCTTCAGGCCCTGCGAATCCAGCGTCGGCAGCTTGGACAGCGCGGGGGTGGTCAGCGGTTTCAGCGTGGTCACTGCATACGCCTTGACCTTGCCGGCTTCGATCTGGCCGCTGGTGTTGGTGGTCTGGTCGCACATCAGGTCAACCTGGCCGCCGAGCAGGTCGGTCATGGCCGGCGCAGTGCCCTTGTACGGCACGGTGGTCATATCGACCGCCATGCTCTGCTGGAACAGCAGGCCGCACAGGTGCGACGCCGCGCCCAGGCCGGCGTTGGCGAGGTTGATCTTGCCCTTGTTGGCGTTGATCCAGGTGCGCAGCTCGGCGAAGTTGTTGGCCGGCAGGGTAGAGCGGCCGATCAGCGTCATCGGCACTTCGTTGACCATGCCCACGTATTCAAAGTCCTCCAGCGTCTTGTACGGCATGTTGCGGTACAGCGCTGGGCTGGTGGCCATGCCGATGTGGTGCAGCAGCAGCGTGTAGCCGTCCGCGTTGGCCTTGGCCACCTTGCCGGCACCGAGCGTGCCGCCGGCACCGCCGACGTTTTCAATGATCACGGTCTGGTTGTTCAGACCCTTCGCAATCACCACGGCCAGATCGCGTGCGACCTTGTCGGTGGGGCCGCCGGCGGCGAATGGCACGACGATGGTGACGGGCTTTTCAGGGTAGGCGGCGAGCGCGCTGGTTGCCCCCAGGGTGGCGCCGATCGCGAGCAAGGTCTTCTTCATGGGGTTTGTCTCCACAGCAGGTTCTCTGAGAACGCATCGTAGCCAGCGGCGATGACAGGGTCAGCGTGGGAAACACGTAGTTTCAGCCGCTGCCCGACGCCGCCGCAGCGGGCCACCAAGCCATCAGGCGTAGCTGCGTTTGTCATCGATCACCTTGCCGTCGTTGGGCAGGCTGCCGGGTGCAGCCAGCACGATGTCGGCGCGCAGTTTGGTCACGTCGCGCACGCTGTGGGCGATGTCTGAGGACAGCGTGCTGCTGTGGGCACCCGCCGGGCTTTCCACGTGCAGGCTCAGGCGGTCATTGGCCATCTCGCCTTCCACCACCAGGCGCGCGCGGCTCAGGCCGGGATGGCGCCGCAAGACTTCGGCGATCTGACTGGGGTGTACGAACATGCCGCGCACCTTGGCAGTCTGGTCGGCACGGCCGAGCCAGCCCCGGATGCGGGTGTTGCTGCGGCCCGTGGGGCAGCGGCCGGCCAGCACCGCGCTCAGGTCGCCGGTGCCAAAGCGCAGCAGCGGGTAGTCGGGGTTGAAGACGGTGACGACGACTTCGCCGACTTCGCCGTCGGGCACAAGATCCCCGGTGCCGGGGCGCACGATCTCGACGATGACGCCTTCGTCCAGCACCAGGCCTTCGCGCGCCGCAGTCTCAAAGGCGATGGTGCCGACGTCGGCGGTGGCATAGGCTTGGTAGGCCTCGACGCCGCGTTCACCTAGCCAGTCGCGCAGGCTCGGCGGGAAGGCCTCGCCGCTGACGAGCGCCTTCTTCAGGCTCGGCAGCGCGATGCCGCTCTCTGCCGCTTTCTCCAGCAGGATGCGCAGGAAGCTCGGCGTGCCGGCGTAGGCGTCGGGGCGCAGATGTTGTGCCGCCTGCAGTTGCAGTTCGGTGTTGCCCACACCGCCCGGGAACACCGTGCAGCCCAGCGCATGGGCGCCGCTTTCCATGATCCACGCACCCGGTGTCAGGTGGTAGCTGAAGCTGTTGTGTACCAGGTCGCCGGCCACAAAACCGGCCGCGCGCATGGCCCGTGCCGTGCGCCAGTAGTCGGCGCCAAAACCTTCGGGTTCGTAGATCGGGCCGGGCGACTGGTACACGCGGCGCGCCGGGCGCAGCGCGCGCTGCGCGTTCCAGCCGAGCGCCGAATAGCCACCGAAGACGTTGCTGGCACGTTCAGCCTGTTGGCGTTCCAGCAACTCGTGTTTGCGCGTCACCGGCAACTGCGCCAGGGCCGCGCGCGTAGTCACCGCGTCAGGGTCGATGGCGCCCAGCCGGGTGGCCAGCGCAGGCACCGCGAGTGCTGCGCGCAACTGTGCCGGCAGGGCGGCCATCAGTGCGGCTTCGCGCACGGCGGGGTCGCGGGTTTCCAGCAGGTCGGATGCGTTCGGGTTCATCGCGTCAATCTTCCTGTTCCCAGCGCGTCAGGCGCCGCTTCACCTCATCGACCAGCCGGCGCTGTTCGGCTGTGGACTTCACGGCCTGTGCGTCCCACTGCGGCGTGAGGGCGAGCTTGCGCGCCAGGCGAACAGTGATCGATGCGCCATCGACGGCCAGTTCTACGACGCGCTTGCCGCGCAACTCGAAGCCGTTGCCACGCTCGGCCAGCTTCAGGTCGCGCAGTGCGCGCTTGATCTGCGCCAGCGCCTCGTCGGGCTTGAAAGGCGGCGGCGCAAAACCGAAGCTGTCGTCACTCATGTTGGCGATGTGTCAAGCAGCCGCCGCGGAACCGGCTTAGCCGGGCCGCCAGCGGCGCCCCCTGGGGGGCAGCGACCGAAGGGCGCTCCGGGGGGGTCATGCTAGCCAGCGTTTGCGGCGCTTGTAGCTTTTGCCGCCTTTGAAACTCTTGCGCGGGTTGTCGTCACCCCCACCGCCCATGCCAAGGTAGAACTCCTTCACGTCCTCGTTTTCGCGCAGGTCCTTGGCTGCCCCTTCCATCACGATGCGGCCGCTTTCCAGGATGTAGCCGTGGTCGGCATAACGCAGCGCCATGTTGGTGTTCTGCTCGGCCAGCAGGAAGGTGACGCCCTCGCGCTGGTTCAGGTCCTTGACGATCTCGAACACCTCTTCGACGATCTGCGGCGCCAGCCCCATCGACGGTTCGTCCAGCAGCACCATCTTCGGGTTGGCCATCAGCGCGCGGCCAATGGCGCACATCTGCTGCTCACCGCCGGACGTGTAGCCCGCGAGCGAGGCGCGGCGCTCCTTCAGGCGCGGAAAGTAAGTGTAGACCTTTTCGAGTTCGCGCTGTGTGCCGGCGCGCCCGTCGCGCCGCGTGAAAGCGCCCGTCAGTAGATTTTCCTCGATGGTCAAATGGCCGAAGCAATG
>JANNGN010000788.1:0-7799 GCA_031403895.1 Rubrivivax sp.
GGCGGCTTTTCAGCGCCTGGCGGCAGCGAGACCAAGCGCCGGCTGCTGGTGCTGGAGATGGGCATGTTCCACCGCGAAGGCGAACTGTTCTAGGCCACGCAGCGATTCACTGGCTGGCCGGCGCCCACAGCGCCTGCATCGCGGCCGTGAAGGCGGGGTTGGGCAGGTGGGAAGCGCCGACCCAGCGGCCAGCCACCATCACCTGCGCGAAGGGCCGCTCGGGTGCCGCGAAGACCAGGCCGTCGAGCAGGTGCGATGGCGGCAGGCCGCACAAGGCGGACTGCGCTGCATCCAGCAGCAGCAGATCGGCCCGCGCGCCGTGTACCAGGCCCCAACGCTGAAAGCCGGCCGCTGCAGCGCCGCCCTGGCGCATGCGCTCGAAGAGCCGCGCGGCGGTGGCCGGCTGCGAACCCGGCGCGGCCCCGACATTGCGCTGGCGCAGCGCAAGCCGCTGGCCGTACTCCAGCCAGCGCAATTCTTCGGGCCAGCTGCGCGTGACCTGGCTGTCCGAGCCCAGCGAAAGCGGCACGCCCGCCGCCAGCCAGCGCGGCAGGTCGGGCAGGCCGTCACCGAGGTTGGCTTCGGTGCCAGGGCACAGCACCACACCGGCACCGGTGGCCGCGACCGCGTCGATCTCCTCTGGTGTGGCGTGCGTGGCGTGCACCAGTTGCCAGCGTGCGTCCAGCGCCAGTTCACGCGTCAGTTCACCGGTCAGCCATTCGATCGGCCGCGCGCCGGTGGCTTCCAGGCAGTCACTCACTTCGCCCGTTTGCTCAGCGATGTGGATGTGGATCGGGCCGGGGTCGCCTTCAAGCTGCCGCGCGAGGTCGCGGATCGATTCCGCAGCGGCAGCGCGCAGCGAATGGATCGCCACGCCAGCGCTCACATGGGGCAGATTCCAGCTGCGGATGGCGTCGCGCAGGCGCAGCACACGCGCCACGTCGGCCGCAAAACGGCGCTGGTCAACGCGCAGTTGCGGCTGTTTGAAACCGGCGCGTTGATACAGCACCGGCAGCAGCGTAAGGCCGATGCCAGCCGCCTGCGCGGCTGCGGCCAGCGCGCGGCTCATGGCCGCTTCATCCGCGTAGGCGGTGCCGTCTTCGGCGTGGTGCAGGTAGTGGAACTCGCACACCTGCGTGTAGCCGCCCGCCAGCAATTCGGTGTAGAGCTGCATCGCCAGCGCCTGCAACTGTTCGGGCGTGATGCGCAGCGCCACGCCGTACATGCGGTCACGCCAGCTCCAGAAGTCGTCGTGCGCGCTGTCGCGGCGCTCGGCCAGGCCGACGAAGGCGCGCTGGAAGGCGTGGCTGTGGGCGTCCACCAGACTCGGCAGCACGGGGCCTGGCAGCACTTGCACTTGTCCCTGGGCTTGCGCCGGCGCGGGGGTGCCGGGCCTGATCTCGGCCCAGCGGCCCTGCGCGTCGGCGCGCAAGAGCACAGCGTCGGCCCAGGCGCCGTCGAGCCACGCGCGCGGGGCCCACAGCAAGGTCTCTGCACTCATGCCAGCGGCTTCCATTTCAGCATCACCTGCACCAGCGCATGCAGCAGCGGCGCCACGCGCGCGGCGCGTTCGGCTTGCCAGCGGTAAGGGGGGGACTCGTCCATGTAGGCGCGCCAGCACATTTCCAGCTGCACCGCGTGAATGCCGTGCTGCGGCTGGCCGAAGTGGCGCGTGATGTGGCCGCCCTTGAAGCGGCCATCGATGACGTGGCTGAAGTCTGCTTGTGCAGCGAACACACCCGCCAGCGCGTCGCGAAGGTGGCCCGCGCAGCTGCTGCCGCCCACCGTGCCCAGGTTCAGGTGCGGCAAGGTACCGTCGAACAACCACGGCAGTTCGCTCTTGATGCTGTGGGCGTCGAAGAGCACAGCATGGCCGTGGTCGCTGCGCAGCCGCGCGAGCTGGGCCTGCAGCGCGTCGTGATAAGGCTGCCAGTGCGTGAGCACACGGCGCTGGATCTCGGCCTCGTCAGGAGCCTGGCCTTCACGGTAGATGGCCTCACCCGTGAAGTGCCGCGTGGGGCAGAGTTCGGTGTTGTTCTGGCCAGCGTACATCGGCGTGTTTTCGCGCGGCCGGTTGAGGTCGATGAAATAGCGGCTGTGCGTGGGCACGATGAGTGTCGCGCCCAGCTCGCCGGCAAAAGCGTAGAGCCGGTCGAGGAACCAGTCGGTGTCTTCGACTTCAAGCGCGCGCGCCGTATAGCGCTGCTGCTGATGCGCCGGAATCTGCGTGCCGACGTGCGGGAAGCTGATGAGCAGCGGCGTGCTGCCTTCGTGCAGGCTGTAGATCGACTTCATGCGGTGGCCCTTTCCACGCCGCCGAAGACGACACGCCGGCAGGGGTTGTGGCCGAAGCGGTAGGCCATCTCGCGCGGGTGTTCGGCGTCCCAGACCACGAAGTCGGCGCGCTGGCCTGCGGCCAGTGTTCCGCGGTCGGGCAGGCCGAGCGCTTGCGCGGCATGCACCGTGACGCCGCGCCAGGCTTCCTCGGGCGTCAGGCGAAAGAGGGTGCAGGCCATGTTCAGCATCAGCAGCAGGCTCAGCACCGGCGACGAGCCGGGGTTGTGGTCTGTGGCGATGGCGATCGGCACGCCCGCGTCGCGCAATGCCTGCACCGGCGGCAGCCTGGTTTCGCGTAAGAAGTAGTAGGCGCCTGGCAGCAGCATGGCCACGCTGCTGGCGCGGAGCATGGCGTGGATGCCGGCGCCAGACAGGTGTTCGAGGTGGTCGCAACTGAGCGCGCCGTAGCGCGCCGCCAGCGCCGCGCCGCCCTGGTCGCTGAGCTGTTCTGCATGCAGCTTGACCGGCAGGCCGAGCCGCTGCGCGGCCTGGAAGATGCGTTCGGTCTGGGCAGGCGTGAAGCCGATGGTGTCGCAGAAGGCATCGACGGCATCGACCAGGCCGGCTGCGTGTTGTTCGACCAGCCAGCCGCAGGCAGCCGCGATGTAGTCGTCGGCGCGGCCCGCGTACTCCAGCGGCAGCGTGTGGGCGGCGAGCGAAGTCGTGCGCACAGTGAGTGGCAACTCGACGCCGATGCGCCGCGCCACCGCCAGGCAGCGCGCTTCGTGCGCGGCGCTGAGGCCATAGCCAGACTTGATCTCGAGCGTGGTGACGCCTTCCCGCATCAGCGTGCGGGCGCGTGCTGCGGCGCTGCTGAACAAGGCCTCGTCGCTGGCGGCACGCGTGGCCGCCACGGTGGAGCGGATGCCGCCGCCAGCGCGTGCGATGTCTTCGTAGCTGGCGCCTTGCAGGCGCTGCTCGAATTCCGCCGCGCGGTCACCGCCATAGACGAGATGCGTGTGGGCGTCGATGAGGCCTGGCGTGACGAGTGCGCCGCGCAGATTGTGTTCGGCTTGTGGGGCGGCATAAGTGGCGGCATGCGTGGCGACATGCGCGCTGGCGTCGCGCGGCAGGTCCGCGTCGGGCCCGGCCCAGACGATGCGGTCGCCTTCGGTCAGCAAGGCGCCGTCTTCAATCCAGCCCCACGGCGTATCGGTGGTCATGGTGGCCAGGCGCGCATGGCGCCACAGCGTGCGGACAGGTTTCATGCTGTCTTCGGCTTGAATTGCAGCCACCACGCGCGGACGGGCGCATCACCGGGCAACAAGCGCCAGCGCTGCTGGCCGGCGCCGTCGCACCAGGCCAGGGTGCCGGCGGGCAGCGTGGCTGCATCGCTGTCCTCGATCTGCAGCGTGGCTGCTTCAGCCGTGAAGACTGCGCGCCAGCGCGCCGTGCTGACCCACTCTTCAACACCGCGCGCCAGCAGCATGGCGCCACGGCCGGCTTCACTGCGCACCATCAGATTCAGGTCTTGCGTCGGGCCATCCAGCAAGTCGCAATCCGGTGCCGCCGCGCCTTCAAAACGCACCGGCTCGCTGCCGGCGCCCAGCATCAGGCGGCGGCGTGCGAAGCGCAGCACCACGCCCTCACCCTGCACCACCGCAACCCAGCGCTCGACGCCGGGGTAAGCGCTGAAGGGGCCGTCGCTTTCGATGCGCGCCACGCTGATGCGCAGCTGCCAATTCGACGTCGCTGCTTCGGCAGCCGGCCAGGCCAGCAGTTCCTGCGTGACACCGCCGCCGTTGCGCCAAGGCTGCGGCTTGATGTGCGCCAACGACACGGTGTGGATGTCTGCAGCGGTACGCAGCGGCTGATCGGGCCGCACCGTCGTCATGGCTGAAACTCCCCATGCAGCGCGTAACGGGTGCCCGGATGCACCAGGCGCGCGATGGTGATGGGCGCTTCGCGCGCAAAGGTGCGGCGCACGACGATCAGGCAGGCCGCGTCGTCAGCCACGCCCAGCAATCGCGCTTCCTGCCGCGTGGGCCGCGCGGCTTCGATGGAGTACTGCGCGCGCCACAGCGCGGTGGTCTCAAAAAGTACGTGCGTGGGTGTGGTCTGGGTGAAGTCGGCCTGCAAGTAGGCGGGCGCGGCGGCCGGGTTGACGTAGCGGTCTTCGCACTGCAGCGGCACGCCGTTTTCCAGGTGCACGATGAGGGTGTGGAAGACTGCGGCACCCGCCGCCACGCCCAGCTGCGCGGCCAGGGCAGCGGGCGCGGGTTCAGCACGCTGCACATGCACACGCGCTTCGTGCTGGTGGCCGCGCGCGACGATTTCTTCGTGCAGGTCGTGGATGGTGAGTGTGCTGCTGACCTTGTGCAGCGGCGCCGCAAAAGTGCCCACGCCCTGCGTTCGCTCGACCAGGCCTTCAGCTTGCAGTTCACGCAGCGCGCGGCCGACGGTCATGCGGCTGACGTTGAATTCAGCCACCAGATCGGCTTCGGACGGCATCAGCGCGCCCGGCGGCCAGCGGCCCGAAGCCAGCCCGTCCTTCAGGTGCTGCTTGACGCGGGCGTAGGGTGCGCCGGGGGTAGAAACCATGAGTGGGATGCTACTTGCATAGACTTGTCTAGACAAGTAGAGTCACTCCCTGAAAACCCGGACGCGCTTTTGAGACGTGTCTGCGAGAACTGTTTCCGAAACGTGTTTCCGAAGCGTATCTCCGAAACGCATTCCCGAAACGTACTCCCGAAAGACCGGCCATGACCGACCTCTCCGCCATCCACCGCCCCACCCAGCCGCACCCGGTGCGCGCGCCGCGCGGCAGCCAGCTTTCCTGCGCCAACTGGCTCATCGAAGGCGCGTACCGCATGCTGCAGAACAACCTCGACCCCGACGTGGCCGAGAACCCCGACGCGCTGGTGGTCTATGGCGGCATCGGCAAGGCGGCGCGCAACTGGGACTGCTATGAAGCCATCCTCGAAGCCCTGCGCAAGCTGAAGGCGGACGAGACTCTGCTGGTGCAAAGCGGCAAACCGGTGGGCGTGTTCCGCACCCATGAAGACGCACCGCGCGTGCTCATCGCCAACAGCAACCTGGTGCCGAAGTGGGCGACATGGGAGCACTTCGACGAGCTCGACCGCAAGGGCTTGATGATGTACGGCCAGATGACCGCCGGTAGCTGGATCTACATCGGCAGCCAGGGCATCGTGCAAGGCACGTACGAAACCTTTGTCGAGGCCGGCAAACAGCACTACGGCGGCAGTCTGGCCGGACGCTGGATACTGACCTCAGGGCTTGGAGGCATGGGCGGCGCGCAACCGCTGGCCGCAACCTTTGCTGGCGCGTGTTCACTCACCATCGAATGCCAGCAGAGCCGCATCGACTTCCGGCTGCGTTCGCGCTATGTCGATGAACAGGCTGCCGATCTCGACGATGCGCTGCTGCGCATCGCGCGCTACACGGCGGACAAGAAAGCGGTGTCGATTGCGCTGCTGGGCAACGCGGCCGAAGTGCTGCCTGCCCTGGTCAAACGCGGACGAGTTGGGCTAATTCGACCGGACCTCGTCACCGACCAGACCAGTGCGCACGACCTCGTCAACGGCTACCTGCCCGCCGGCTGGAGCGTCGATCGCTGGCGCGCCGCGCAGGCCGATCCCGCACAGCACGCGGCACTGCGCGAAGCCGCCGCGCAGAGCTGCGCTATGCACGTGCAGGCGATGCTGGACTTCCAGGCGATGGGCGTGCCGACGGTGGACTACGGCAACAACATCCGCCAGGTCGCGTTCGACGCCGGCGTGAAGAAGGCCTTCGACTTCCCGGGCTTCGTGCCGGCCTATGTGCGCCCACTCTTCTGCCGCGGCCGTGGCCCCTTCCGCTGGGTGGCTCTGAGCGGCGACCCCGAAGACATCAAGAAGACCGACGCCAGGATGAAGGCGCTGTTCCCCGACGACGCACCCCTGCACCGCTGGCTCGACATGGCCGGCGAACGCATTGCTTTCCAGGGCCTGCCGGCGCGCATCTGCTGGATCGGCCTGGGTGAACGCCACCGCGCCGGCCTGGCCTTCAATCAGATGGTGAAGAGCGGCGAACTGAAAGCCCCCATCGTCATCGGCCGCGACCACCTCGACAGCGGCTCTGTTGCCAGTCCCAACCGCGAAACCGAAAGCATGAAAGACGGCAGCGACGCCGTCAGCGACTGGCCACTGCTCAACGCCCTGCTCAACACCGCTGGCGGCGCCACCTGGGTCAGCCTGCACCATGGCGGCGGCGTTGGCATGGGCTACTCGCAGCACAGCGGCGTGGTCATCGTCTGTGACGGCACCGATGCCGCAGCCAAACGGATTGAACGTGTGCTGTGGAATGACCCCGCCACCGGCGTCATGCGCCATGCCGATGCCGGCTACGACAGCGCCGTGGCTTGCGCCAGGGAACAGGGCTTGAACCTGCCGATGGTGAAGTGATGCTGCTGCGCCCCGGACGCCTCACGCTTGAGGAACTGCAGGCCATCCATGCGGGGGCTGCTGGAAAGATTCAGCCCCTGGTGATGGACCCGCAGGCCCTGCCAAACGTCCAGGCCAGCGCTGCCGTCGTGCGCCGCGCAGCCGAAGGCAGCGAGCCCGTGTACGGCGTCAACACCGGCTTCGGCAAGCTCGCCAGCACACGCATCAGCGAAGCCGACCTGGCCACGCTGCAACAGAACCTGATCCGCAGCCACAGCGTCGGTGTCGGCGAGCCGCTGGCGCCCGCTGTGCTGCGCCTGATGCTGGCCACCAAGGCAGCCAGCCTGGCGCGCGGCCACTCTGGTGTGCGGCCCGTGATCATCGACACGCTGCTCGCGGTGCATAACGCCGGACTGGTGCCGTATGTGCCGAGCCAGGGTTCGGTCGGTGCTTCGGGCGACCTGGCGCCGCTGGCGCACATGACGCTGGCGCTGATGGGCGAAGGCGAGTTTGTCGTGCATCAGGAGGGCGACCCTGCGGGTCGCATGGGCGCACGCCTGCCTGCCGCCGCCGTGCTGAAGGCAAACAACATCCTGCCGCTGCAGCTGCAAGCCAAGGAAGGCCTGGCGCTGATCAACGGCACGCAGACCAGCACCGCGCTGGCGCTGCATGCGCTTTTCAGCTTCGAGCCGGTGCTGGAATCGGCGCTCGTGATCGGCGCGCTGACGGTGGACGCCGCGCGCGGCAGCGACGGCCCTTTCGACCCGCGCATCCACGCGCTGCGCGGCCAGCCGGGGCAGATCGACGTGGCGCAGTACTACCGACAACTGCTGGCCGGCAGCGCCATCCGCAAGTCTCACCTGAACGGGCCCCAGGCCGGCGCAGTGCGCCGACCGCCCCCCGAGGGGGGTGTCCAGCCCTGGCAAAGCCAGATGCTGGACGGCGACGACCGCGTGCAGGACCCGTACTGCCTGCGTTGCCAGCCGCAGGTGGTGGGTGCCTGCCTGGACCAGCTGCGCCACGCCGCGCTGGTGCTGCTGCGCGAGGCGAATGCGGTCACCGACAACCCGCTCGTCTTCT
>JANNGN010000789.1:0-2308 GCA_031403895.1 Rubrivivax sp.
GGCCAGTACGGCGAATGGATCTTCTGCCTGGTGCGCACCAGCAACGAAGGCAAGCCGCAGACCGGCATCAGCTTCCTGCTCATCGACATGAAAAGCCCTGGCCTGACGGTGCGGCCAATCGTGCTGATGGATGGCGAGCCCGAAGTCAATGAGGTCTGGTTCGACAACGTCGAGGTGCCGGCCGAGAACCTGATCGGCGAAGAGAACAAGGGCTGGACCTATGCCAAGCACCTGCTGGCGCACGAGCGCACCAACATCGCCGACGTGAACCGCTCCAAGCGCGAACTCGAACGCTTGAAGCGCATCGCCAAAGCTGAAGGCGTCTATGACGACGCGCGCTTCCGCGACCAGATCGCGCTGCTGGAAGTGGACATCGTGGCGCTGGAAATGATGGTGCTGCGCGTGCTGTCGGCCGATGTCAGTGTCAAGAGCGGCGGCAAGCAGAGCCTGGACGTGGCCGGCCTGTTGAAGATCCGCGGCAGTGAAATCCAGCAGCGCTACACCGAACTGATGATGCTGGCCGCCGGCCCGCTGGCGCGCCCCTGCATCTTTGAAGCGATGGAAGCCGGCTGGCAAGGCGACCTCGCCTTCCCGACCCCGCTGCTGCCGCTTGCCGGTACCTACTTCAACTACCGCAAGACGACGATCTACGGCGGCAGCAACGAAGTGCAGCGCAACATCGTGTCGCAAACTGTTTTGGGAAGCTAAAGCCATGGACTTCGACTTCACCGACGACCAGGAATCCCTCCGCGACGCCGTGCGACGCTGGGTTGACAAGGGCTTTGGCTTCGAGCGCCGCCACGCCATGGCCAAAGCCGGCGGCGCCAGCCGCGCGGTCTATGGCGAGCTGGCCGAACTGGGCCTGACGGGCCTGCTGGTGCCCGACGCGCACGGCGGCCTGGGCCAGGGTGCCATCGACGCGATGGTGGTGTGCGAAGAACTCGGCCGCGGACTGGTACACGCGCCCTATGCCTACGCCGCGCTGATGAGCCCTGCGCTGCTGACGGCTGCGCCGGCTAACTTGCAGGCTGCGTGGCTGCCGGGCTTGGCCAGCGGCGAATCGTTGCTGGTGCCGGCGCTGCAGGAACGCGCAGCGCGCTACCAACTGCAGCACGTGACGACCACCGCCAAAGCTGCCGGCGCAATTTGGACACTCGACGGCGTCAAGTGCGTCGTGCCTGCCGGCGACGAGGCCGACGCTTTCATCGTGCCCGCACGGGTGTCGGGTGCTGATCGCGACACGGCCGGCATCTCGCTCTTTCTGGTGCGCGCTTCTGATGCCCGCGTCACCGGCTATCCGACGCAGGACGGAGGCCGCGCAGCCGATGTGCGTTTGATCGCGGCAGCCGCTGAACTCATCACCCACGACGGCCACACGCTGCTCGAAAACGCAGTCGATGTCGGCATCGCCGCGCACTGCGCCGAAGCCGTGGGCCTGATGGACCGGCTGGTGGCCATCACGGTGGACTACATGAACACGCGCAAGCAGTTCGGCAGCACGTTGGCCGGCTTTCAGGCGCTGCGCCACCGCATGGCCGACGTCAAGATGCAGCTTGAACTGGGCCGCTCGATGAGCTACTTCGCGAGCCTCAAGTTGGGTGAACCTACACCGCAGCGCCGCCGCGCCGTGGCGCAGGCGCGGGTGCAGCTGGGCCAGTCGATGCGCTTCGTGGGCCAGCAGTGCATCCAGCTGCATGGCGGCATCGCCTGCACCGACGAATACATCGCCAGCCACTACTTCAAACGCCTGACGATGCTGGAGCTGACGCTGGGCGACAGCCTGCATCACCTGGGCGAAGTGTCGGCGCGCATGCAGGACACGGCTGGCGTGTTTGCCTGACCCGACGCAGGGCCTGGGAGTCGTCACCATGAGCACCCACGACCTGCACCCCGGCGCCATCACCGACATCGAAGGCATCAGCGTCGGCCACGCGGCCGCGGACGGCCGCGCCACCGGCTGCAGCGTGGTGCTTTGCCCCGAGGGCGCGGTCTGCGGCGCCGCCGTGCGTGGCGGCGCGCCCGGCACGCGCGAGACCGACCTGCTGCGGCCCGAAAACACCGTGCAGGTGGTGCATGCGGTGCTGCTCACCGGCGGCAGCGCCTTTGGCCTGGACGCGGCGGGCGGTGTCATGCGCTGGCTCGACGAACGCGGTCACGGCCTGGCAGTGGGCGCGGCGGTGCATGAAGGGCCGGTGGGCGGAATGGCCGAGGCTGGCCTGGACGTCATCCGGCTGCCGATCCGCGTGCCCATCGTACCGGCGGCCGTGCTCTTCGATCTCTGGATCGGCGACGCCCGCATCCGCCCCGA
>JANNGN010000790.1:0-4145 GCA_031403895.1 Rubrivivax sp.
CGGCATCACGAAGGACCGCATGTTCCTGAAGATGTCGCCCGAAGACTGGAAGAGCGTCATCGACACCAACCTGAACAGCATGTTCTACGTCACCAAGCAGGTGGTGCCGGGCATGGTGGAAAAGGGCTGGGGCCGCATCATCCAGATCAGCTCGGTGAATGGTGAAAAGGGCCAGGCGGGGCAGACCAACTACTCCGCCGCCAAGGCCGGCATGCACGGTTTCACGATGGCGCTGGCGCAGGAATTGGCGGCCAAGGGCGTGACGGTCAACACCGTGAGCCCGGGCTACATCGGCACCGACATGGTCCGCGCCATCAAGCCTGAAGTGCTGGAGAAGATCGTCGCCACCATCCCCGTCAAGCGCCTGGGCCGGCCTGAAGAAATCGGCTCGGTCGTGGCCTGGCTGGCGGGTGAGGATTCGGGCTTCACCACCGGTGCCGATTTCTCATGCAATGGCGGCCTGCACATGGGGTGATGGTCTGCGTCGGCGGCGCGGCTTTCAGTCGCTGCCGCCGATGAAGTACTTGATGACGCCTTTGGCGACAAAGCCGACCAGCCCCACGCCCAGGCCCAGAAAGAGCACGAAGGTGCCGAAGCGCCCCGCCTTCGACTCACGTGCCAGCTGCACGATGATGAACACCATGTACAGCATGAAGGCACCAACGCCGAAGCTCAGGCCGAACTCCGCGATCTGCGCTTCGCTGTAGCCGAACATCAACCCCGGCCTTCGCCATCAGGTGCAGGCCCCACCAGGTCGCAGTAGGCGTGCCAGCTCGCATGCGCCAGCCACGGCACGGCCACCACCAGGCCCAGCAGCAGCGTGACCATGCCGAGCAGTGTGATGACGAGGATCAGCGTTGCCCACAACGCCATCGGCGCTGGGTTGAGCAGCACAACGCGCACGCTCACCAGCACGGCGGCCCTGACGCCGATGTGGCGGTCCATCAGCAGCGGCACCGTGACCACGGTTGACGCAAAGATGGGCGCGGCCAGCAGGCTGCCAAGCAGCAGCCAGAGTTCAAACAGATTGCTCCGCCCCGACAGCACCACCACGCGCAGGAAGTCCTGCGGGTTGTGTACCGGTGCGTCTGCAAAGCGCGTGATGAGCGAGGCCGACGTCAGCACCCAGCCCGTGCCGGCCAGCGCCAGCAACACGCCAAACAGCACCAGCCTTCCGTCATGCGGGCGCCAGATGGCCAGCGCTGTGGCCAGGCTGGCGGGCTGGCCCTGCTGCATCGTGCGGCTCACGGCATACAGCCCCGTGGCCAGCACCGGCGCCACCAGCAGGAAGCCGCTGAAGGCGCCGGCCAGCAGCCAGAAACGGTCACGCGCCAGGGCCATCAGCACGGCGCCGAACACCGCCACCGCCAGGCCGTGCAGCAGGCCGGGCAAGGGGCAGCGCAGCAAGTCAGCCCAGCCCAGCGCCAACCAGCGCAGCGGCTGTGCGATGCCGACCTGGCGCACGCGGTGGCGTTGCAGGACAGGGCGGATCTCGGGTGCGGTCATGGGCTCGGAGGGCTGGGCATCACCCGACTGTAGGGGCGCTCGGCGGCTACGGGCTTGACGAGGATCAGCCCGCCAGCGAGGCAGGCGCTTCAGCCGCCGATCAACATCCGCGCCGCCGCCTGCAGGCTGGCAGGCGACGCGTCGGCCAGGCCCACCAACTGCGCCTGTGCAAAGCCGCTGAAATTGCGCTGCATTGACTTCAGGTACACCGGGTCGTAGTGCGTCGTCAGCAGTGCCTCCACCACGGTTGCCATCTGCCCGGCGCGGGCCTCGCGCTGCCAGCGATCGACGGTTTCGGCACCGCGCAGTTCGCGCAGCGCCTGCAGGCGTTCACAGAAACTTTCAGCGTCAACCACGAAGTGCGCGTAGTCGCCCTGCAGGAATTCGACCCGCGCCGCCAGCGTCATCTGCACCTGCACACATGCCGACTCGCGCAGCCGCACCAGCAGTGCCTCAGGCACCCGCAGGCGGCCGATGGTGCGGCTTTCGCCTTCGGCATAGACCACACGCGACGGGTCGAAACTGCGCAGCGCCTGCCAGACCTGGGTTTCAAATGCTTTTTGTGACGGTTGCAGCTGACCCGGCACGAGGCCCAACACGCTGCCGCGATGATTGGCCAGCGCTTCCAGGTCCAGCACCTGCGCGCCTTCAGCAGCCAGCGCGTGCAGCAGCCGGCTCTTTGCCGACCCCGTGCGGCCCAGCAGCACGCGGAACTGCAGCGTGGCTGGCAGCGTCAGCAGTTCAGCCAGCACCGCGCGCCGGAACTCGCGGTAGCCGCCTTCCAGCACCTGCACCGCGAAGCCGATCTGGTCCAGCACCAGCGCCAGCGACCCGCTGCGCTGGCCGCCGCGCCAGCAGTACAGCAGCGGCCGCCAGGTGCGCGGCAGCGGCATCACTTGCGTCTGCACATGGTGCGCGATGTTCAGCGCCGCAAGCGCTGCGCCGCGCTTGCGTGCGTCGAAGGGCGAGGCCTGTTTGTATTCGGTGCCGATTTCCCCGCGCTCGGTGTCGTTCAGCACTGGCCAGTTGACGGCGCCCGGCAGGTGGTCTTCGGCAAATTCGCTCTCGCTGCGCGCGTCGATCACGCTGTCGAAGGCGGACAGCGCCGCGATTGCGTCGGCAGCCAGCACGCGGCGCAGGCTCACTGGTGCACCCTCAGATCCATCAACCTTGCGCCGCCACTGCATCCAGCAACTCGGTCTCGATGCGTAGCTGCGCCTTCGGCTTTTGCAGCTCGGGCCCATCGACCAGGAAGGTGTCCTCCACGCGCTCACCCAGCGTCGTGATCTTGGCCAGTTGCAGGTTGACCTGGTGACGCGCCATCACGCGGGCGATGGCATACAGCAGGCCCGAGCGGTCGCTGGCCGACACTGTCAGCAACCAGCGCTGCGCCCGTTCATCGGGCGCCAGCGAGACGCGCGGCGTGACCGGGAAACTGCGCACGCGGCGCGAGACACGGCCGCTGCGCGGCTCAGGCAGTGGGCCGGTGGACGCCAGCGCCAGTGTGGCCTGGGTTTCAACGAGCGAGATCAGGTCTCGATAGCCGCCCGGGCTGTCGGGCAGCATGCCGTGGGTGGCCACGACCTGGAAGGTGTCGAGCGCGAAGCCGGCGCGCGTGGTGTGGATCTTGGCGTCCTGGATGCTGAAGCCGGCGCTGTCGAAGTAGCCGCAGATGCGCGCAAAGAGGTCGGGCCGGTCGGGTGAATACACCAGCACCTGCAGGCCGTCGCCGACTGACGAAAGGCGTGCGCGCACGACCGGCTGGTCCGACGCCACATGCCGCCACAGCGAGCGTGCATGCCAGGCAATGTCGGTCGCGTCGTGGCGCGCGAAGTAGCTCACTTCAAGCGTTCGCCACAGCGGCTCTTCGGTGCCGGGCAGGGCGGAGTGCAGCGCCAGGTTCTGCCGCGCCTCCTGCTTGCGGGCTTCGATCTCGGCGTCGAAATTGGGCTGCGCACCACCCAGTGCGCGCAGTGTCAGGCGGTACAGGTCTTCCAGCAGCTTGCCCTTCCAGGCGTTCCAGACCTTCGGGCTCGTGCCGCGGATGTCGGCCACCGTCAGCAGGTACAGCGCCTGCAGCCGGCGCGGGTTGTCCACCAGCCTGGCAAAGGCCTGGATGACTTCGGCGTCCGACAGGTCTTCCTTCTGCGCGATGCGGCTCATCGTCAGGTGGTGCTTGACCAGGAATTCGATCAGCTGCGTGTCTTCGCGCGGCACAAGGTGGTCGCGGCAGAAGCGGCGCACTTCCACCTGGCCAAGATCGGAATGGTCGCCACCGCGGCCCTTGGCGATGTCGTGGAAGAGGGCGGCCACATACAACGGCCATGGCGTGCCCCACTGCGCCGCCAGCTGGCTGCAGAAGGGGTACTCGTGCGCGTGTTCGGGGATGAAGAAGCGCCGCACATTGCGCACCACCATCAGGATGTGCTGGTCCACCGTATAGACGTGGAACAGGTCGTGCTGCATGCGCCCCACGATGCGGCGAAAGACCCACAGGTAGCGCCCCATCACGCTGGTCTGGTTCATCAGCCGCAGCGCGTGTGTCAGGCCACGCGGCTGGCGCAGGATGTCCATGAACAGCTCGCGGTTGATGGGGTCGCGGCGAAAGCTGGCGTCCATCACGTTGCGTGCGTTGTACA
>JANNGN010000791.1:0-7389 GCA_031403895.1 Rubrivivax sp.
GGCGGCCAACATACACGTCCATGAAGGCGTCACCGAGGACGAGTTCGTGGCCATGCGCACGGCGCGCGACAAAACCCTGGAGATGCCCACGCTGATGCTGCCTGCGGTGCAGGTCAACGTGCGCGCAGGTCACCTGCCGCCACCCGAGGACAACGGCACGCGCTACCTCAAGATTCCGCTGAACGTGCTTTGACAGCGCCGGCATGCCCGGCTTTTGCGTCCAGGGTGAGGCCCTTGTCTGCTGCGGCCCGATCAGCCTCTCAGGTGCCGGCGTCCACTTGCAAGCACGGCTGCGGGTTTCTCCCAGGCTTCTTTAATTCGTTAAGCACTAATATTCAAGCACATTGATATCCGGATAGAGCAAGTGTCAAGCAGTTCAGCGTCGGATCGGGTCTTCGAAGCAGCGCCTGAACGGTTCTCGCTGCGGTCCGTACCCACCCGGCTGCGCTTCGTGGGCGCGTTGTGCAAGGGTCAACGCAAGGTGGGCGCGCGGCGGCTGCTGCCGTGCGATGCGGTGCAACACAAACGGGACTGCCAGCAGGCGCATCCGCGTCGCCGGGTCCGGGTGCAGTCAAGCCCGGCGCTCATCAACCAGGAGACACCGTGGATTCGCAGAGCAAGCCTTCCGGTCGCCTGATCAAGGCCCCGGAAAACTTTCTGGGTCCGGCGGCTGTCCGCCAGGTCTTCGCGGAGGGCAAGCGCGGGCGGCGCGACTTCATCCGCAACGCCTTCGCAGCGGCCGGCGCGGCCGCTGCGGCGCCGCTGGCCCTGGCCACGTCGAACCCGGTGCGCGCCGAGGGCGGCGACCCGCACATCCTGCAGCTGCCCGAACACAGCAAGGGGCTGGGCCAGGGTGTGGCCACCGACGGCTACGGCAAGCCTTCAAAGTTCGAAGCCAACGTGCAGCGCCGCCAGAGCCCGGGCTTGACGCAAACGACGCAGGCTTCGGTGTCCTTCGCGCCCTTGCAGTCGCTGTTCGGCATCGTCACGCCTTCGGGCCTGCACTTCGAGCGCCATCACCAGGGCTGGTGGGACGTGGACCCGTCCAGGCACCGGCTGATGATCAACGGCTCTGACGACAAGATCGTCAAGACGCCGCTTGTCTTCACGCTGGACGAACTGATGCGCCTGCCCGCAGTCAGCCGCTTTCACTTCATCGAATGCGGGGCGAACACGGGCATGGAGTGGGGCAACGTCGCGGTGCCAACCTGCCAGTACTCGCACGGCATGGTCAGCTGCAGCGAATTCACCGGCGTGCCGCTCAAGATCCTGCTCGACATGGCCGGGGTGGATTACAAGCGCGGCCGCTTCGTGCTGGGCGAGGGCGCCGATGGCTCTTCGCTGACACGCACCGTGCCGATGGCGCTGGTTGAAAGCGGCGAGGTGTTGGTCGCCTACGGCCAGAACGGTGAAATGCTGCGGCCTGAAAACGGCTACCCGTTGCGCCTGGTGGTGCCGGGCGTGCAAGGCGTGAGCTGGGTCAAGTACCTGCGCCGCATCGAGGTCGGCGACAAGCCCTACGGCGCGAAGGATGAAGACCTGCACTATGTGGACCTGATGCCCGGCGGCCTGCACCGCCAGTACACCAGCTTGCAGGAATGCAAGAGCGTCATCACCACGCCGTCGGGCGGGCAGGTGCTGCTGGACAAGGGCTACTACAACATCACCGGCCTGGCCTGGTCGGGCAAGGGCAAGGTCAAGCGGGTGGATGTCTCGACCGACGGGGGCCGCAACTGGCGCACCGCCAGGCTCGAAACACCGGTGCTCGACAAGTGCCTGACGCGCTTCAACCTGGACTGGGTCTGGGACGGCAAGCCCGCGCTGCTGCAAAGCCGGGCCATCGACGACACCGGCTATGTGCAGCCCACCTACCAGCAGTTGCGCGCCGTGCGCGGTTCGCGCTCGATCTATCACAACAACGCCATCCAGACCTGGCTGGCGCAAGAAAGTGGCGAGGTGAAGAATGTCCAGCTTGCGTGAGCGGCTGCAGCCGGTGCGGGGCCTTGCCGCCTTCATCGCGATGCTGGGCCTGCTGACCGATGCGGCCCAGGCACAGCCCAACGCCCACCCGGGTGTGGGCCGCCCCGCGACGCAGCAGGAAGTGGCTGCGTGGGACATCGACGTGCGGCCCGACTTCAAGGGCCTGCCCAGGGGCGCTGGCACAGTTGCCAAAGGCATGCATGTCTGGGAGTCGAAGTGCGCCTCTTGCCACGGCGTGTTTGGCGAGAGCAACGAGGTGTTCAACCCGATCGTCGGTGGCACGACCCAGGACGACATCAAGACCGGCCGCGTCGCGCGCCTGAACGACAGCAGCTTTCCGGGCCGCACCACCTTGATGAAGCTGTCCAACCTGTCCACGCTGTGGGACTACATCAACCGCGCCATGCCCTGGAATGCGCCGAAGTCCTTGACCCCGGACGAGGTCTATGGCGTGACTGCGTACATCCTCAACATGGGCGGTGTCCTGCCCGAGAACTTCACGCTGTCGGACAAGAACATGGCAGAGGTGCAGGCGCTGCTGCCCAACCGCAACGGCAAGACCACCGAGCACGCGCTGTGGCCGGATGCAGTCAGCGCGCGGCGCAAGGCCGACGTGCTGGCCACGGCCTGCATGAACAACTGTGCCGCTGAGCCGAAGCTCAGGTCATTCCTGCCTGACTTTGCGAGAAACGCTCACGGCAACCTCGCCGACCAGAACCGAAGCGTCGGTGCGCAGCGCGGCGCCGACACGAGCAAGCCGCCGGGCGCGGGCGCAGCGGTGGCTGTGGCTGCTGCGACCGCGCCGACCGCGACACCGAAGCCGGTGGCCGATGCCAGCGCCGCTGCGGCGCTGGCGCTGGCGCAGAAACACGCCTGCACGGCCTGCCACGGCATCGACAGCAAGATCGTCGGCCCGGGCTTTCGCGACATTGCCAGCAAGTACGCAGGCCGCGCCGATGCCGCAGCCTATCTGGCGGGCAAGGTCAAGGCGGGCGGTGCGGGCGTCTGGGGCGCCATTCCGATGCCGCCACAGGCGCTGGGCGAGGCCGACGCAACAGTCATCGCGCAGTGGTTGGCCGATGGCGCCAGGAAGTGATAAGCCGGGCCCGACCGGGGGTCTCCCGACTCGCCGAAGTTTCACCTGAAGTTTCACCCGAGTTTTCACCGTTAATTACGATATACAGATGAAAGAGATTGCCATGCAAACGCGCCGAGACCTGCTTTCCAACTCAGCCAGGGTTGCTGCCATGTTGGCGGCCGTGGGCCTGATGCCCGCGCAGGCACTCGCGCAGGCACAAGCGCAGGCGGGCGGCTACAACGCCCCCGCCTTCGAAGCCAAGACCCTGGCTGAACTGATGAAGGCGCTGGGTGGCAGCGCCCCCACCGAAAGCAGGGACGTGAGCGTCACCGGCCCGGACATCGCCGAAAACGGTGCCGTCGTGCCGCTTGGCGCGGCCACCACGCTGGCCGGCGTCAAGCGCATGCTGATGCTGGTGGAGAAGAATCCGTCGATGCTGGCCGCCCTGTTCGACGTCACCGACGCCGTCGAGCCCAGTTTCTCGACGCGCGTGAAGATGGGCCAGTCTTCCAACGTCTTCGCGGTGGCGATGATGAACGACGGCAAGGTGCTGTTCGCGCAGAAGGAAGTCAAGGTCACGCTGGGTGGCTGTGGCGGCTGATGCAGCGCCAGGCACCACACTTTTTACCTACCGTCGATTCAGGAGATCCACATGGCAGACCCGATGCGCATCCGCGCCCAATCCGCTGGCGACAAGGCCACTGTCCGCGTGCTGATGGGCCACGAAATGGAAACCGGCCAGCGCAAGGACAGCGCCGGAAAAGTGATTCCGGCCTGGTTCATCCAGGAAGTGGCGGCACACCACAACGGCAAACCGGTCATGACCGCCCAGTGGGGGCCGGCAGTGTCGAAAAACCCGTTCCTTCAGTTCAACGTCAAAGGCGCAAAGGCCGGCGACAAAATCACCATCACCTGGATCGACAACCGGGGTGACAAGCGCACCGACGAAGCCACGGTGACCTGAGCCGCCAGGCCGTGCGGCCTGGTGCGCAACGATGCGCCCATCCATGCGCCCACCCATGCCCCCACCCATGAGGAGACTATGAAAAGATTCTTGGTAGCAGGGGCCTTGATGGCCACCACCCTGGTTGCCTTCGGGCAGACAAAGTCCGCCGCAGAAGGCATTGCCGAGTACCGCAGGATGCTCGAAGACGGCAACCCTGCCGAACTCTTCGAGGCCAAGGGCGAGAGTCTGTGGAAGACCAGGCGGGGGCCGAAGAACGCGTCTCTCGAACAGTGTGACCTGGGCCAGGGGCCGGGCCAGGTCAAGGGTGCGTTTGTCGCGTTGCCGCGCTACTTTGCCGACACGAATCGGGTGCAGGACCTGGAGTCCAGGTTGCTGAGTTGCATCGAGACCCTGCAGGGCCTGAGTGCCGCCGACATCGCCAAGACCCCGTTCGGGCGCGGCGAGCAGGCCAACATGGAAGCGCTCGTGGCCTGGATCGGGGCCGAATCCAAGGGCCTGCGCTTCAACATCCCACAGCGTCATGCTGAAGAGAAGAAGATGCTCGAACTTGGCAGGCGCGCCTTCTTCATGCGTGCCGGGCCCTACGATTTTTCTTGCGCTTCCTGCCACAGCGAAGACGGCAAGCGCGTCCGCCTGCAGGACCTGCCCAACCTGACGAAGAACCCGGGCGACGGCATCGGCTTCGCAGCCTGGCCGGCCTACCGCGTGAGCAGCGGCGAGCTGTGGAGCATGCAGCGGCGCCTGAACGACTGCTACCGCCAGCAGCGCTTCCCGTACCCGGGCTACGCGTCCGACGTGACGGTCGCGCTGGGCGTGTACATGGGTGTGAACGCATCGGGCGCGCAGTCCATCGTGCCGGCCCTCAAGCGCTGAAGGAGTGATCAACATGCACAACAAGACTGCCCGGGCCACCGGCCGCGTTGCCCGCGTCAGCTGCGTCAGCGTCGCCGTGCTGCTGGCGGGCTGCGCCAGCGTGGCGCCCGCGCCGGACTACGACGCGCTGATGGCCGCGATGCTGAAGCGTTCATTCCGCGACCAGGGCATTGCCACGATGGACCGCCTGCAGCAGGACGCATCGAATGCCGAGTGCTCTGCATCGGAAGGCAAGTCGCTGCCGGAGGCCCGCACCAGGGCCATCGAGGCCGCCAACCTGGCCACCGTGAAGCTGCCGGCCGACGGCAAGTTCATCGGTGACTGGCAGGCCGGCGAACGCCTGGCGCAAAACGGCCGCGGCATGACCTGGTCGGACCCCTCGGCGGCCACCAGTGCGAACGGCGGCAACTGCTACAACTGCCACCAGATCAGCAAGGCCGAAATCTCGTTCGGCACGATCGGACCCAGCCTCTACAACTACGGCAAGATGCGTGGCGTGGCCGACCCCGGCAGTGCGGCATCCAGGCCGATCGTCGAATACACCTGGGGCAAGCTGTACAACGCCAAGGCCTACCACGCCTGCTCGGGCATGCCACGGTTCGGCCACGTCGGCATGCTGGACGAGAAGCAGCTGAAGGACCTGATGGCGCTGCTGCTGGACCCGAAGTCGCCGGTCAACCAGTAGTTCCGGCCCCATGCGTCGCGCCCGGCGGCCTCGGGCCGCCGCAGGCCGATTGCAGCGCCGGGGCAGCCCGCCAGCGAGCGGCCTCCTCTTGAACCTACTCATCACTGGTTGCGGCATCATGAATCTATCGAAGCGCGAATTCACCCAGGTCCTGGGTGCTGCATCTGCTGCCGGCATGGGGCTCGCGCGCTGGGCCGATGCCGACGCCGCCCAGGCGCAGAAAGGGCTGTACGACGTGGCACCGTTCGGCAACGTGTCGTTCCTGCACATGACCGACTGCCACGCACAGCTCAAACCCATCTACTTCCGCGAACCCAGCGTCAACCTTGGAATGGGCTCGATGAAGGGCCAGCTGCCGCACCTGGTCGGCGATTCGCTGCTGAAGGCGGCGGGCCTGCGGCCGGGCAGTGCACAGGCACACGGCTACACCTACCTTGACTTCGAAAAGGCTGCGCGGCGCTATGGCAAGGTGGGTGGTTTTGCGCACCTGGCCACGCTGGTGAAGCAGCTCAAGGCCAGCCGCCCCGGCGCGCTGCTGCTGGACGGCGGCGACACCTGGCAGGGTTCGGCCACGTCGCTGTGGACCGACGCCCAGGACATGGTGGACGCCAGCAAGCTGCTGGGTGTGGACCTGATGACGGGCCACTGGGAGTTCACCTACGGCATGGAGCGCGTCAAGCAGATCGTCGAGCACGACTTCAAGGGCAAGATCGACTTCCTGGCCCAGAACATCAGGACCAACGACTTCGGTGACCCGGTCTTCAAGCCCTATGTCATGCGCGTTATCAATGGTGTGCCCTGCGCCATCGTCGGCCAGGCCTTCCCATACACGCCAATCGCCAACCCGCGTTATCTGGTGGCCGACTGGAGCTTCGGCATCCAGGACGAGAACCTGCAAAGGGTGGTGGACGAAGCGCGGGCCAAGGGTGCGCAGGTGGTGGTGCTGCTGTCGCACAACGGCATGGACGTGGACCTGAAGCTGGCGTCGCGCGTGCGCGGCATCGACGCCATCTTTGGCGGGCACACGCACGATGGCGTGCCGGTGGCGGTGCCCGTCTCGAACGCCGGCGGCAAGACGCTGGTCACCAACGCCGGCAGCAACAGCAAGTTCCTGGGGCTGATGGACTTCGACGTGAAGGGCGGCAAGGTGGTTGATTTCCGTTACCGCCTGCTGCCGATCTTTGCCAACCAGATCAAGGCCGACCCCGAGATGCAGGCACTGATCACCCGGGTTCGCGCGCCCTTTGAAACCAGGCTCGCAGAAAAGCTGGCCGTCACCGACGGGCTGCTCTACCGGCGCGGCAACTTCAATGGCAGTTGGGACCAGCTCATCTGCGATGCGCTGATGGACGTGCAGGGCGCCGAGATCGGCGCCGGATCTGGTGCAGCAGGCAGGGGCGCGAGCGGTTCTGGAACACCGAATCCTCGCAGGTGCGCAGGCGGAATATTTTCTGCAACAACTGGATGCTCTCGCGCACCGCGCCGGTGTGCGGAAACGGGCCGAAGTAGCGGTGTTTGCCGTCGAGCGGTCCCCGATGAAAACCCAGGCGTGGATAAGCGTGGCCGCTCAGCATCAGGTAAGGGTAGGACTTGTCGTCGCGGAACAGGATGTTGTAGCGCGGGGCGAGCGACTTGATCAGATTGTTTTCCAGAATCAGCGCCTCGCCCTCGGAGCGCGTCGCCGTGGTTTCCACGGCGGCAACCTGCGACAGCATCAGGCCGATGCGCGGGCTCTGCGCGGTCTTCTGGAAATACGAACTGACGCGTTTCTTCAGGTCGCGCGCCTTGCCCACGTAGAGCACGTCG
>JANNGN010000792.1:0-1879 GCA_031403895.1 Rubrivivax sp.
ATCAGGCCACGGGCCGAAAGTACGGCGGCTTCGACCTCGCCATCCTGCCCATCGGCGCCTATGAGCCCACTTCATTCATGGCCGACAGCCACATGGCCCCGGCCGATGCCGTGAAGCTGATGAACGACGTGCGTGCGCGGCAGGCGATGGCGCATCACTTCGAGGCGTTTCAACTGGGCTTCGAGGCATACGACGCACCGCGACAGGCGCTGCAGGCCGCATTGCAAGCTGGGCAGCTGTCTGCAGATCGATTCTTTGCCCCCAAGCCTGGGCAATCCCTGCGCATTACGCCGGGCATCCCATGAAGGCGGCGCTCGGCAGGTAAGGGGGCCCACTGTCTCGGCGTCACGCGGCCGCGGCTGCGTGCTGCTGCGCCGCCATGGCCTTGAAAAAGCCGGCGTCAATGTCCAGGGTGCGCCGCTTGAAGCGCCAGCCAGCGGCAGTCTTGACCACCACGCTGCGGTTGTAGCGGCCGGTGGCCAGCACGCGCGGGATGTCGGCCACTTCCAGCACCACCATGTCGTTGGTGACATGCACTTCGCTGGCGCTGACGGGTTCGATGACGATGTTCAAGCTGAGATGGCGCTTGCCATTGGCCATGCCGCCGGGGCCGACATGTTCCTTTTCGAAAGCATGCATGGCCTGCCAGGTGTCCATCTTGCCGAAAGCGCCGCTGTCGTAGCCGCCGAATTCGGCCGGCTCGACCCAGGTCTGCATGAAGCCATCGGCGTCGGCGTTGTCGGTGGTCACGCAGTACAGCGCCACCAGGTTTTGGATGTCAGCAAAGTCGGTAGGGGTGATGTGGTTCATCGCAACTCCTGGGTGTGGGTCTGAGGGAAAACAGCATCGGGGCGCAGCAGCGAGGTGCTGCGCCGCGACTGTAGGCAGCTTCCACACGCTGGCCACCACCCATCGGTGCAGGCGGCGGCTGCCTCTTTCGGGTCAGCGAATGGGCTCGAACGACCGGTCAGTTGAACTCACATGATGCGTGACCAGCCACAACCAAGACCTGCACGTCGAGGCCGGGCAGCCCAAGGTCCAGCAGCAGCACGTCCGGCGGCTGTTCCAGCGCCAGCTGCAGCGCGAGCCGGCCATCACTCGCTTCATCGACGTGCCAGCCGGCATCGGCCAGCACGGCGACGGTCTGCGTACGTAACGCGGCATGGTCTTCGGCGACGAGGATGTGCGGGGCCGGGGTTGGCATTTCGGACATGTCCGATGAGTTTAGGCTTCGGTTTGTGAAGCGTTTGTCAAGAGGTGCCGATGGACGACGCAGGCGAATGCCGCACGCGCTCGACGGCCGTGCGCTGGCCGCCGCCGTTGGCGAATAGCCAGTCACGCCTATCGTTGCGGCCCTGCGCCCATCCTTCAGCGATCTCGGGCTGGTGCCCGCACCGACGTCAGCTGTGGCCTGAAGCCGAAGCCGTGCCGGCATCGATTTCCGCAACACGCCTGTACGGCGCGCCCTGCCTACCGCGAGATCTTGCGATCCACCCGCGTCACCACGCCGGCATGGAGGGTCACGATGGTCAAGGTCTGCGGGTCTCGGGCGTGGGGAAAGTAGGTCCAGGTCTTCTCTTCGGGTTCGCCCCTCACGTTGCGGTGGAGGGCCTCGTGGTCGGGCTTGCCGATCTTCAGCAACACCTCGCCTTCACCCATGCCCTTGCGAATGAAACCGCGCTCTCTGGCGTCTGCGGCGAGTGTGGACACGCTGGCCAGTGCGAGCAGGAAAACGGGCCAAGTCTTGGTTGAGATCATCTGCAACTCCTGACGGATCCACGCTCCGCATCTCCGTCTTCGTGGCCACCGCTGTGGCTGTCTGCCTTGTCGATGTTCATATGCTTTCCCCCGACGCTGAACTGGTTGGGTCACGGTGATG
>JANNGN010000793.1:0-4115 GCA_031403895.1 Rubrivivax sp.
CGCCTTGCACGGCGTCCATGAACGCATCCGTCACGCCGACCGACAGGTTGAAGTTCTTCAGGTCGCCCGCGTCCTTGGCATGGATGAATTCCTCGATGTCGGGGTGGTCGCAGCGCAGCACGCCCATCTGGGCACCGCGCCGGGCGCCGGCCGATTCGACCGTCTCGCAAGAACGGTCGAATACCCGCATGTAGCTCACCGGGCCGGAAGCGCTGCTCTGGGTGCTGCCGACCCAGGCCCCGCGCGGGCGGATGCGCGAGAAGTCGTAGCCGACACCGCCGCCGCGGCGCATGGTCTCGGCCGCTTCGGTCAGCGCCGCGTAGATGCCGGGGTGGCCATCTTCCAGCTGTGAAATCGAGTCGCCCACCGGCTGCACAAAACAGTTGATCAGCGTGGCCGACAAGCCGGTGCCCGCAGCCGACTGGATGCGCCCGGCCGGCACGAAGCCATCGCGCAGGGCGCGGGCGAATTGCGCTTCCCAGTGCGCACGCTCGGCCGGCGGCTCGGCCTGCGCCAGCGCGCGCGCAACGCGCTGGTTGACCGCGTCGATGGAGCGTTCATCGCCCTTGGCGTACTTCTCCAGCAACACTTCTTCGCTGATGGCCTGGGCGGGCAGGTTTTGCAAACTGTGCAACACGGGATGTTCGGCTTGGCGCATGAATCGGCTTCATTGAAAGGGGATGCGCACCTTAGACATTCCGCGCTGAACAAGCATTGACCTGAGTCAGAACCCCTCAAGACGAGGGGGCTGTCAAGTCCCCGCTGGCGGCGGTCGCTTCAGGCCACCACCGTGCCGCGCTGCGTCAACAGGCAGGCCATCAACTCGCGCACGCTGCAAATCTGGTCGCCGAAGGGCAGGGCGCCGACACCGCGGAAGAACAGCCCCTTCGTCGCATCGCCGCGCAAAGCCGCAGCCAATTGGGTGTCGATGCAGAACTGTCCCCAGCCCGGCAGGCCGTCGCGCAGGCCGCATTGGATCAGGCAGTCGAATGCGAGCGTGCAGCGCGGCTTCACGTGCGCTGCCTGCTGCAGTTTCGGCTCGGCCTTGAGATAGTTCTTCAACCACTGTGTGGCGACGGCGCGCGCCGGCAGACCAGCCACGCTGGTGAATTCGACCAGGTCCGCGTCAGTGGACTGCGCCAGCACGCGTTTGAAGTTGACGTGTGCGTCGCATTCGTGCGTGACGGCGAATGGCGTGCCAAGTTGCACCGCAGATGCTCCCAGCGCCTGCACGCGGGCGATGTCTTCGAAGCACCGAATGCCGCCGGCCGCGATGAGCGGGATTTCTCTGTCGATGCCTGCAGCGCGCAGGAACGCCAATGACTGCGGAATCACGTTCTCAAAGTCAAAGCGGCTGTCGGCCAGATCGGCCACCTTTGCGGCGCCAAGATGCCCTCCGGCCAAGCGCGGATGTTCGATCACGATGGCATCGGGCAGGCGTTTCTTGCGCTCCCACTTGCGCACCAGCAGTTGCACGCCGCGCGCGTCGGACAAGATGGGCACGAGCAGCGCGCGGGGGTGGTCCTGCGCGAGGTCGGGCAGGTCAAGCGGCAAACCGGCGCCGACCACCACCGCATCGATGCCGCATTCGAGCGCGCGCTGCACCGAGGGGCCGTATTCGCTGACCGCGCGCATCACGTTGATGGCCAGCAGCCCGCGCCCGTCGGCCAGCTTGCGTGCCGCGCCGATCTCGCGGCCCAGGGCTTCGAGGTTGGCTTCGTTGATGGCCTTCTTGGCAGCCGCAGTAGCGGCCGCACCCGCGGCCAGGCCGCGTGTGCGTTCCATCAGGTCGGGGTGGTGGCGCCGCAGATCGACTGACGAGATGGTGCCCATCGCGCCCAGCGTGGCAACGCTGCCGGCCAAGCGATGCGCAGAAATGCCGACTCCCATGCCGCCTTGCACGATGGGCAAGAGCTTGCGGCCGCCGAGATGCAGCGGCGCGAGGCCGCCCGAGTGCAGCAAAGCCATCAATTCGCAGGCGAGGGCAGCAGGGGCGTAATCGGTGGACATGGCAGCCGCAGCGAATCGAGAGCACGCCGCGTGGGTTTTGCAACCCACGCAGGGTAGTGGCGCGCGGCGGCGGCTGCGTTGACAGAGATCAATGCCGACCTCGTTGGCAACGCTGCGGGACAAGCAGCGCGCAGGATGCTTGACTACGGCTTGGACCGGTGTGCTTCAGGGTCCGACACCTCGGGCACACCCATCAAGGTGATTCGTTCACGAGTTGGCGCAGCGCTGCTTCATTGAGCACCTGCAATTGCCGCTGCTTGACGTCGAGCACGCCCTCGTCCTGGAACTTCGAGAACGCGCGGCTCACCGTTTCAAGTTTGAGCCCGAGATAGCTGCCGATCTCTTCGCGCGTCATGCGCAGCACCAGGGCCGAGCCCGAGAAGCCGCGGGCCTGCAAGCGCTGGGTCAGATTGAGCAGGAACGCCGCCAGGCGCTCTTCTGCCCGCATGCTGCCCAACAGAAACATCATGCCGTGGTCGCGCACGATTTCGCGGCTCATGACTCGGTGGAACTGTCGTTGCAGGTCGGGGATTTCGCGCAGCAGGTGTTCGAGCTGATCGTAATGAATCACGCAAACCTGCGAGTCCTCCAGCGCGACTGCATCGCAGCTGTGCCGGTTGCTGCTGATGCCATCCAGCCCGAGCAATTCGCCGGCCATCTGAAAGCCCGTTACCTGCTCGCGGCCGTCTTGCGACGTCACGCGCGACTTGAAGAAGCCAGTGCGCACCGCATAGAGCGATTTGAAGGCGTCGCCACTGCGAAACAGCGAATCACTGCGGCGACAGGCCCGGCGCGTGGCGACAAGGGCATCCAGCCGTTGCAGTTCGGGATTCGACAGACCCACCGGCAGACACAGTTCGCGCAGGTTGCAAGTCGCGCACGCGATTTTCAGCGCGGCGGCATCGACCACCTTTGCGCTGGGGAGTGAAGTCATGGTGAGTGGCATTTCATGAGGGGATTCGACATCCAGCGATCTGGATTCGTGCCAGCTTAGTCGGCGTCCAAAGCGCCGGCAATGGCGGTACCGACGCGCAGCAGCGTCATTGTGTCTCTCGCGCTGACGGTTGGCTTGCGGCCCCTGCGGACCAGGCTGTGGGTCGGTGCCCGTGGCCCGCCTTGTCCTGATCGAAATCACGCGCGACCTTGTCCTGCAATCGCTGACCCGAAGGAGCTGTTCATCGCCGAAATTCGATCCGCATGTGCTTCAGGTGGAAGCGCACGCACAGGTGGTGCATCGCCGTTTTGAAACCGATTCGGACCAGCGTCGCTGTGTGTGCCGTGCCCGTGCAGCTTCGGAAACAGCAGGCGACTTTCCTTCGAGTGATGCAGCTCTTCGAGAAGCTCATCGCAGCAGAACGGCATCACGCACAGCACGCTGAAATCGGGCTGCGTGCCACGCCGCCGCAGGCCGCAGAGCAGCAACGGGGTAGGGCGGGGCATGGCCGACAGGGCTGTGTGCTCATGAAGATTGATGCTCAGACTGGCCTGCGTCACGGTGCCTCTTCTGCATGTCCCCCGCAGCGTCGCCTTGTTGCCGGCAGCATGGCCCGACGCGGCTCAGCCCGCAGGATGGGGCCAGCACACCATGGTGCAGTCGGTGAAGGGATGGTGATGCGCGTGTTCGATGGCTGAATGCTCGGCCGGCGCATGCCGGTCGAGCATTCGTCGAGCAGTCTTCAACCGCAACGCCAGTCAAGCCGGCGAACGACAGGCTGCGCGGTGCGCTTTGAATGGCGGACAACGTGCTGCTTGGTGCTGCCACGCCGGAGTTTGATCAGGAACAGGAATTCCGGAGCCCCTTTGACACGCGGCAATCGACCTGTTCATCGCATTGGCATTCGCCACCTCATCGCGGACCGATTTGAGAGGCGGCTTCTGCGAGCGACGCGCTGCATTGCTCGCCACAGCATGCAGATGCATTGGCGCGAGCAACACGTTTAACTAGTTTACATAATATACATCGTACTCTATCAATACCCAGGCGCCTCTATCCCAGAAGACATCCGACCACTTCACTTGGGGACAGTACTCGAGCGTGAGTGGTGCCTGCGCCAACAAGCGACACGCGCTTCTCGCGTCACGCTATCCGCGTCAGGCTACCCGCG
>JANNGN010000794.1:0-2329 GCA_031403895.1 Rubrivivax sp.
GCCGCCTGCACGGCCAGCGGCAACATCTCCGCGCTGAGGTTGTTGAAGCCACCGGGAAACAAATCGGTGTCCACCGGCGCCAGCTTGAAGCCCGCATTGCGCAGGTCCACCGAACAATAGAACGGTGGCGTGTGCTCCATCCACTCCAGCCGAAACCAACGTTCGATGGCCGGCATCGAATCGAGGATGCGCGCCTCCAGTTCGTTGATCGGGCCGGTGAGCGCGGTGCTGAGGTGCGGGACCATGTCGTGCTGGCTGGATGCGTGAACCGGAAATTCTAGGCTCAGGCCGACCTCTGCGCCACGGAGAGGGGCTGGCCGAAGGCAGCCCCAAAGGGTCGAATCAAGCCCGGTTCACTTGCGCATGGGTGTGCGCATTGCTGTGCGCACTGGCGATGCCAACTACTTGCTGTAGGCCGTCTCGCCGTGCGAGCTGATGTCCAGGCCTTCGCGCTCGTCTTCTTCGCTGACGCGCAGGCCGATCGTCAGGTCAACGATCTTGTACGCCACGGCCGCCACCACGCCCGACCAGACGATGGTCAGCAGCACGGCCTTGAGCTGGATCCACAGCTGCGTGCCGATCGGATTCGAGCCGACCGTGGCGGTGACCCAGTCGGTCACCAGGCCCGGGCCACCCAGGTCCTGGGTGTTGAACACTCCAGTGAGCAACGCGCCGACGATGCCGCCCACACCGTGCACGCCGAACACGTCCAGCGAATCGTCTGCACCGAGCATTTTCTTCAAGCCGCTGACTCCCCACAGACAGGCGAACCCGGCCACCGCGCCAATGACGATGGCACCCATCAGGCCGACATTGCCGGCCGCCGGCGTGATCGCCACCAGGCCGGCGACGGCGCCCGATGCCGCGCCCAGCATCGAGGCCTTGCCGCGCATCATCGATTCACCCAGGCACCAGGCCAGCACCGCGGCCGAGGTGGCGGTAAAGGTGTTCATGAAGGCCAGCACGGCCGAGTTGCCGGCTTCGAGCGCCGAGCCGGCGTTGAAGCCGAACCAGCCGACCCACAGCATCGCCGCGCCGACCATCGTCAGCGGCAGGCTGTGCGGTGCCATGGCTTCGCGGCCATATCCCACGCGCTTGCCGATCAAGAAGGCGCCGACGATTCCGGCCACGGCCGCATTGATGTGCACCACGGTGCCGCCAGCGAAGTCCAGCGCGCCCCACTGCCACATCAGGCCAGCCTTGGCGTTGACCGCATCCACCACTTCCTTTGAGGTATAGGCGTCCGGCCCCATCCAGAACCACACCATGTGGGCGATGGGCACATAGCTGAAGGTGAACCACAGCGCCATGAACAACAGCACGGCGCTGAACTTGATGCGCTCGGCAAACGCGCCGACGACCAGGCAGCAGGTGATGCCGGCGAACGTGGCCTGGAAGGCGGCGAACAGCAACTCGGGGATGTAGACGCCTTTGCTGAAGGTGGCGGCCATTGCGAACTCGCCGGTGGCCGGTTTGAAGATGTCCTTGAGGAACAGCCGGTCGAGGCCACCGACGAAGGCGTTGCCTTCGGTGAACGCCAGGCTGTAGCCGTAGATCGCCCACAACACCACGATCATCGAGAAGGTGACCATCACCTGCATCAGCACCGACAGCATGTTCTTGCTGCGCACCAGCCCGCCGTAGAACAGTGCCAGGCCGGGCACCGTCATCATGATGACCAGCAGGGTGGAGACCAGCATCCAGGCGGTGTCGCCCTTGTTGGCCACGGGCGCGGAGGCCGCGGCTGCCGACGCCGCTGGAACAGCTGCCGAATGTGCCCCAACAGCGGCCGGGGCCGGGGCCGGCGTGGCCGCAGGCGCGGGGGTGGTCGCGGTCGCAGACGCGGCGGCAGGCGCCGAGGCGGCGTTGTCCTGCGCCGCGGAAGTGCCCGCGAAGCCGAGAGCAGCCATGCCCAGGGCAAGGGTGGCGATGAGATTTTTCATGGTTTGTCTCTCCAACAGATTTCGGGCCTGAGCGCAGCCTCGCACGGCGCGTTTGTGCGGCGGTATGTGCAGCGGTATGTGCGGCGGTTTGTGCGGCGGTGTGCGGTAGTTTGTGCGGCGCCAGGTGGCGCGAAATGCGCCGCTCCCGTGGCAGCGGCCGGCGAGCAGCGCGCGCGGTGCATCAACACACCGTCAGGTCACAGCGCATCCTTGCCGGTCTCGCCGGTGCGGATGCGCACCACCTGCTCGAGCGCGGAGACAAAAATCTTGCCGTCGCCAATCTTGCCGGTGCGCGCCGAGGCCTCGATGGTCTCGATGACCCGGTCCACGAGTGCGTCGTCGACGGCGGCTTCGATCTTCACCTTGGGCAGGAAATCGACAACGTA
>JANNGN010000795.1:0-2459 GCA_031403895.1 Rubrivivax sp.
CTTGGTTGAGCAGGGTCACGGCCTGGCCCAGCAGTTCGTGGAAGCGGCGCCGGTTGGGCAGCCCGGTGAGGCTGTCGTGGAAGGCCAGGTGGTGCAGCCCTTCTTCGGCGTTGCGGCGCGCCGTGATGTCCTGCACCTGCAGGATCAGGCAGGGCGTGCTGGCGCCGGGCTCGCTGAAGAAGCTGAAGTGCGCGGCCACCCAGATGGGGCTGCCCTCACGGTGCACACAGCGCAGTTCGAGCGCGAAGCCTTCGAATTCGTGCGCGCTGACGAGACCGAGTTGTTCGTCGAGCCGAGCGCGGTCACTGGGCAGCACGATGGCTTGGAAGTGCTCGTGCACCAGCTCATCGTCACGCCGGCCGACAAGCGCGCGCAGCGCATGGTTGGCCTGCAGGATACGGCCGTCAAAGGCCAGCAGCGCCATGCCGATGGAAGCGTGCGTGAAGGCGCTGTGGAAGCGCCGCTCGCTGACCTGCAGTTCGCCGATGTGGCGGGCGGCCTGCCCGGCTTCGCGCTCCGCGGCGTCCAGGCGCTCCTTGCGCGCCCCTTCGGCGGCTTCGCGCTGGCGGAAGTGGTAGTGCAAGGTGGCCAGCAGCATCGCGATGATCGGGGCGGCCGCCAGCAGCACGCCCAGGCCAGTCTCTTCGAAGCTAAGGTACAGCAGGCACGCCACCGACGCGCTGCCGGCAAACGTGATGCCGATCCAGCCGAAGTTGGCGAACATGTCGCGCAGTGCCGGCCATTCGCTGCGCTTGAGGTAGGGCACGGCCGTGATGAACACGGTGTTGACCACAAAGTACAGCACGGCGCACAACATCGTGGCCACGAGCAGCAAGCCGGCGCTGTACAGGCCGTGGCTGCGCGCCAGCTCCATGCCGGCTCCCAGCAGGGAGCCGGTGCCGAACATCGCGATGCACGCCATCGCCGGGCTGGCGATGCGGCTGGTCCAGCGCCTGGAGGTTCGCCACGAGCCGATCAGCCCCTCGCCGGTGGCCGCCAGCGCGGCCGCCGCGGGGCCATGCATCAACAGCAGCAGGAAGATGAAGATCTCGCCGGCAGCGAACGAGTTCGTCGAGCGCGGAATGCGCACCGGGAAGAACCCGGCCAGCATCGCAATGCCCACGCCCACCCCGACCTGCACCCAATCCGACGGCGGCAGGGCGAGCAGCGTGCGCAGCGTGTGCCCCAGGGTCAGCGCGCCGAGCAGCGCCATCAGCCACCAGTAGGTCGTGGCCTTGCGGTTGTAGTCGGGCATGAAGCTGCGGTGCAGGCGCAACCACCAGGGCGCTTGCGCCGACCGGGTCGGCGCAGGCAACAGCAGGGCCATGCTGGCCGCGCCGGGTGTGCTGGCAGCACCGGGCGTGCCGGACGGGGGCAAGGGGTTCATGTCAGGCCCTGTGCATTCAGGTCGAGGGGTCGCACGCTTCAAAGCGGGCACGTTCTCGTCACGGCTCCCCGAGCAGACTGCCGTCGCTGACCTTCCCGCCGGGCTGGCCGCTTTCACTGCGCACGATACCTTCGCTGAGCACGATGCCTTCACTGAGCACGATGCCTTCGCTGAGCACGATGCCTTCACTCAACACGATACCTTCGCTTAGCACGATGCCTTCGCTGAGAACGATGCCTTCGCTCAGCACGATGCCTTCGCTCAGCACGATGCCGCTGCCCACCGCCAGCCAGCCGGCCAGTGTCGAGGTCGGGATGAACGCACCGGTCCTGCCGAGCGCCGAACTGCTGCCCGCCAGCTAGTTGGCGCGCAGCACCCCGAAGCCCACGAGCGCCTGGCTGGCTGCCGGCGCCCAGACGATCGCCTTGACATAGGTGTTGCCCGCCACGCCGGCAGCGGCGGGCCAGTACACGACGGTGTGGCGGCGCACCGTGTCGCGCACCCAGACCAGCCGATGGTCGTAGATCGGCTGGGCCTTGCTGAACAGCGCAGCGCCACTCAAGATCTGGTTCCCGCCGGCGTAGACGATGCGGCTCCAGTTGAAGGTCTGGCCGTTGATCGTTGACGTGGTCGCGGGCATCGTCCGGCCCGCTGCCAGCAAAGTGGCCCCGGCGGTCAGTGTGCCGGCTTCGATGGCGGTCTTGATGTCGGTGCGCAGCACCCGCGCCAGCTTGACGGCGCCGTCGATGTTGAGCAGCCCGGCGCCTTGCTGCAGCAGGTTTGCACCCGGCAGGGGTTGGGCGCTGTACTGCAGCATCGCCTTGATCAGCGGCGGCGTCAGGCCCGGGTTGGCTTGCAGCATCAGGGCGACGGCGCCCGACACGACGGGCGCCGACACCGAAGTGCCGCTGAGCATCATGACCGACACACCCTGCTGCTGATTCGCGCCGGCGACGTCGGCCAGTTGCGGGTACGTCAGCGCGAGGTGGCTGCGTTGGGTCATCGAATCGCTGTCCGTCGCCAGGGCGGCCACCACCTTGTTGCCGGGCGCCACCAGGTCGGGCTTGAGCAG
>JANNGN010000796.1:0-5952 GCA_031403895.1 Rubrivivax sp.
CGCGGCGACAGCATCAGCGGGCCGTAGAGGCCGTAATCGACCCACTCCCACTCCGATGGGGGTGGCTCCGCCCCCTCGAGCACGAACGACCAGCGCTCCATGAGGCCGGTTCATGCCGCGGCCACCACCGCCCGATGCCGCCTTGACCAGCACCGGGTAACCGATCTCGTTGGCAACAGCGATGGCTTCCTCGGGGCTGTTGACCGGGCCATCGCTGCCCGGAACCAGCGGCAGGCCGAGCTTGGCGGCGGTGCGCTTGGCCTCCACCTTGTCGCCCATCTTGCGGATATGCTCGGGGTCGGGGCCGATCCAGACGATCTTGTGCTTTTCGACGATCTCGGCAAAGCGCGCGTTTTCGGACAGGAAGCCATAGCCCGGGTGGATGGCGTCGGCCTGGGCAATTTCGGCGGCGGAAATGATCGCCGGGATGTTGAGATAGGAATCGGTGGCGCTGGGCGGCCCGATGCAGATCGCTTCATCGGCGAGGCGGACGTGCATGGCGTCGGCATCGGCGGTGGACTGGACTGCAACCGTGCGGATGCCCATCTCGCGACAGGCGCGATGGATACGAAGGGCGATCTCGCCGCGATTGGCGATCAGAACCTTGCCGAACATCGCCACTATTCGATCACCACCAGCGGTTCGTCATATTCGACGGGCTGCTCGCTGCGGATCAGCACCTTCACCACCTTGCCGGCTTTCGGCGCGGTGATCGGGTTCATCACCTTCATCGCCTCGATGATCAGCAGCGTCGCGCCGGCGGCAACGGTCTCGCCCTCGCTGACATAGGGCGCGGCACCCGGCTCGGGCGACAGATAGGCAGTGCCGACGATCGGCGATTTGACGAGGCCGGGGTGGGTCTTCCAGTCATCGCTCGCGACAACGGCGGGTGCGGCGAGCGCCGCAACAGCCGGCGGCGCATAGGCCGGCGCCGGCGCAAATCCGGCGGTCACGGCGGCGGCGGTGCGCGCCACCCGGATGGTGCGCTCGCCATCCTTGACTTCGATCTCGGTCAGATGGCTCGATTCGAGCAATTCGGCCAGTTCGCGAACCAGCGCGGTGTCGACCTGAATTCCAATGCCTTCTGGCATGATTTTTCCTTGTTCTGCGCCCCGTTGGGCATAGTTATTGCCGCAAGCGTGCCGCCGCGTCCAGCGCCAGCGCATAGGATTGTGCGCCAAATCCGCAGATCGTGCCGCGCGCCACGGCGCTGATGAAGCTGTGATGGCGAAAGGCCTCGCGCGCCTGCGGGTTGGAAAGATGCACTTCGATCACCGGCACCGGAATCGCCTTCACCGCGTCGTGCAGCGCCACCGAAGTGTGCGTCAGCGCCCCGGCGTTGAGGATGACGGCCAGCACGCCGCGGCTGCCGGCCTCGTGCAACCAGTCGACAAGATGGCCCTCATGGTTGGACTGGCGCAGGTCGATCGCCAGCCCGAGCCGCCCGGCCTGGTCTTCAAGCGCTTCGGCAATGCTGTCGAGCGTGTCGTGCCCATAGATTTCGGGCTCCCGGCTGCCCAGCAGGTTGAGGTTGGGGCCATTGAGCACAAGGACGAGATTTGCCGACATGGGCACGATTATAGGGGCGGCCGCGACAAACGCCACCTTGCCGTAATCGCCTGTTGCGCGGCATACCGGGCCGATGATCAACCTTGTCCTTAATGGTGAGCCGCGCCGCGTCGCGCCCGCCACCACGCTCGCCGCGCTGCTGGCCGCGCTCCAACTTGATTCTGCCAAGGTGGCAGTCGAGCGAAACCTTGAAATCGTGCCGCGATCGCGCTTTGGCGATGCGATACTGGCGGACGGCGACAGGCTCGAAATCGTGCATTTCGTCGGCGGCGGCCAGGATGATGCCAACAACGACGGCTGGGAGGTCGCGGGGCGCAAATTTCGCTCGCGCCTCATCGTCGGCACCGGCAAATACAAGGATTTCGCCCAGAATGCCGCGGCTTTGGAGGCTTCGGGCGCCGAGATCGTCACCGTCGCGGTGCGGCGGGTGAACGTGACGGACCGTGGCCAGCCGCTGCTGACCGACTTCATCGATCCGAAAAAATTCACCTATCTGCCCAACACCGCCGGCTGCTTCACCGGCGATGAGACGACCAGGTCGAAGCACTGACCTTCGCCGAAGAAGTGGTGGTCATGACACGCGGCCGCGCGGTGCAGGTGGGTTCGGCCGAGGCGCTGTTCGAGCGCCCCGCGCACACCTTCGTCGGCCACTTCATCGGCTCGCCGGGCATGAACTTTCTGCCTGTGCGTGCAGAGGCGGGAATGCTCAACGTGGCCAGCCGCAAGCTGGCTGCCGGGCGCGCGTTGCCCGACGGTGAATTGAAGCTTGGTGTGCGGCCCGAATACGTCACGGTCGTGAACGCCGATGCAGCCGGCGCGCTGCCGGCGCAGGTGACACGCGCACAGGATGTCGGCACGCACATCATGCTCAGCGCCACGCTCGCTGGCGGCGCGTCGCTGAAAGCGCGCCTGTCAGCAGAAGCTGCCGTGCCGCAGCCCGGCAGCACCGCCTGGCTGCAGGTGCTGGGCGAGCACACCTGCTTCTACAAGGATGAGGAGCTGGTCGCGTGAGCACGACCACAAAGCCCGTCAACCAGAAAGCCTGGTTCCTGATCCTGCCGGTGTTCATCTGCGTCGCCTTCTCGGCCATCCTGCCTTTGATGACGGTGGTGAACTATTCGGTGCAGGACATCATCTCGCCCGAACGCCGGGTGTTCGTCGGCACCGAATGGTTTGCCAGCGTCATGCGCGACCGCGACCTGCACGCGGCCCTCTGGCGGCAGTTGCAGTTCTCCGGCGCCGTGCTGCTGATCGAAATTCCGCTCGGCATAACACTGGCGCTGTCGATGCCGGCCACCGGCTGGCGCTCGAGCGCGGTGCTGGTGGTGGTGGCGCTGTCGCTGCTGATCCCGTGGAACGTGGTCGGCACGATCTGGCAGATCTACGGCCGTGCCGACATCGGCCTGCTCGGCGCTGCGCTGAAAGGCATGGGCTTCGATTACAGCTACACCGGCAACGCCACCCACGCCTGGCTGACGGTGCTGGTGATGGACGTCTGGCACTGGACGCCGCTGGTGGCTCTGCTGTGCTACGCCGGCCTGCGAAGCATCCCCGACGCCTATTACCAGGCAGCGCGCATCGACGGCGCCAGCCCGTGGGCAGTGTTCCGCTACATCCAGCTGCCCAAGATGCGCGGCGTGCTGATGATCGCCGTGCTGCTGCGCTTCATGGACAGCTTCATGATCTACACCGAGCCCTTCGTGCTGACCGGCGGCGGACCGGGCAATGCCACCACGTTCCTGAGTCAGTACCTGACGCAGAAAGCGGTGGGCCAGTTTGACCTGGGGCCGGCAGCGGCCTTTTCGTTGATCTATTTCTTCATCATCCTGCTGCTCTGTTTCATTCTCTACAACTGGATGCAGCGCGTTGGCACGGCGGCGCAGGAAGGGGCGCCGCCATGAACCGCCGCAGCCTCGTTCGCGGCGCGTTCCTGCTGCTGTACCTGGTGTTTGCGCTGTTGCCCATCTACTGGATGGTCAACATGAGCTTCAAGACCAATGGCGAGATTTTGTCGAGCTTCACGCTCTTTCCGCAGCACTTCACCTGGGACAACTACCGCACCATCTTCACCGACCCAAGCTGGTATTCGGGCTACATCAACAGCCTCATTTACGTCGCCATCAACATGGCGATCTCGCTCACCGTGGCGCTGCCGGCGGCCTATGCCTTCAGCCGCTACAGCTTTCTGGGCGACAAGCATCTGTTCTTCTGGCTGCTGACAAACCGCATGACGCCGCCGGCCATTTTCCTGCTGCCCTTCTTCCAGCTCTACAGCACCGTGGGGCTGTTTGACACCCACCTGGCGGTGGCGTTGGCGCACCTGGTCTTCAGCGTGCCGCTGGCGGTTTGGATACTCGAAGGTTTCATGAGCGGCATCCCGCGCGAAATTGACGAAACTGCGTACATCGACGGTTATTCATTTCCACGCTTCTTCATCACCATCTTCCTGCCGCTCATCAAGTCGGGTGTGGGCGTGGCGGCTTTCTTCTGTTTCATGTTCAGCTGGGTCGAACTGCTGCTGGCGCGCACACTCACCAGCGTGAATGCCAAGCCCATCGTCGCCACCATGACCCGCACCGTATCGGCCAGCGGCATGGACTGGGCCACGCTGGCGGCGGCCGGTGTGTTGACCATCGTGCCGGGCGCCATCGTCATCTGGTTCGTGCGCCATTACATCGCCAAAGGGTTTGCGATGGGGCGGGTGTGATGGTGCATTCAATGGCGCATTGCAAAGCGCATTTGAAAGGGGCACGCTGAAATGTTTGCCTGGATGGTCTGGACCACACCCGTGGCGGTCTTCTTCACCGGCATCGGGCTCATGCTGGTGCTCATGACGGTGTGGGAAATCAAGCAGCCCACGGTCTTGCGCAAAGGCTTCCTGCCGCTGGCCACGACCCGCGGCGACCGCCTGTTCATTGGCCTGCTGAGCGCGGCCTACCTGAACCTGGCCTTCGTGGGCTTGAGCAGGAGAATGATGGAATGGTTGTCGCTGGCGCAGGAGCCCAGCGTCTGGATCAGCTTCGTGTTGTCGATGGGCCTGCTGGCCTTCATCATGCGGCGCGGTTAGAAGTCAGTCGTGGTGCCGGCCCGGCGCTTCCCCGGGGCCGCTTGTCCACATTACGTTCATTCGGGGAAGTGCTGAACACACAACAGGAGTGAGACATGAAATTGCGACTATGCGCATTGGCCGCCGCTGCAGCTTTGTTAGCCACAGGCTGCGGCAAGAAGGAAGAAGCAGCCAAGCCTGCGGCGTCGGCACCGGCCACCGCGGCTGCAGCCGCTGGCGGTGGTGAGGCCGCCGCCAAAAAATGGATCGACAGCGAATTCCAGCCCTCCACGCTGGGCAAGGACGCCCAGGCTGCCGAGCTGAAGTGGTTCGCCGAAGCTGCCGCCAAACTCAGGGCCAAGGGCATCACCGAAATTGCGGTGGTATCCGAGACCATCACCACGCACGAATACGAGAGCAAGACACTCGCCAAGGCATTCGAGGAAATCACCGGCATCAAGGTCAAGCACGACTTGATCCAGGAAGGCGACGTGGTCGAGAAACTTCAGACCTCGATGCAGTCGGGCAAGAGCATCTACGACGGCTGGATCAGCGACAGTGACTTGATCGGCACGCACTACCGCTACGGCAAGATCATGAACCTGACCGACTACATGAGCGGTGCGGGCAAGGAGTGGACGAACCCGGGCCTGGACCTGAAGGACTTCATCGGCACCAGCTTCACGACCGCGCCCGACGGCAAGCTGTACCAGTTGCCCGACCAGCAGTTTGCCAACCTCTACTGGTTCCGCGCCGACCTTTTTGCGCGCGACGACCTGAAGGCCAAGTTCAAGAAGAAATACGGCTACGACCTGGGCGTGCCGCTGAACTGGAGCGCCTATGAAGACATTGCCGCGTTCTTCACCAACGACGTGAAAGAGATCGACGGCAAGCCGATCTACGGCCACATGGATTACGGCAAGAAAGACCCGTCGCTGGGCTGGCGCTTCACCGACGCGTGGCTGAGCATGGCCGGCACGGCGGATATCGGCATCCCGAACGGCAAGCCGGTCGATGAATGGGGCATTCGCGCATCGGCCGACGGTTGCACGCCACTGGGCGCGTCGGTCTCGCGCGGTGGCGCCACCAATTCGCCGGCCGCCGTGTATGCACTGACGAAGTACGTGGACTGGATGAAGAAGTACGCGCCCAAGGAAGCCACCGGCATGACCTTCGGCGAAGCCGGCCCGGTGCCCGCGCAGGGCCAGATTGCGCAGCAGATCTTCTGGTACACGGCCTTCACGGCCGACATGACCAAGAAGGGTCTGCCGGTGGTCAATGAAGACGGCACGCCGAAGTGGCGGATGGCGCCCGGGCCGAATGGCCCGTACTGGAAG
>JANNGN010000797.1:0-2011 GCA_031403895.1 Rubrivivax sp.
GTGTACACCAACAAGGCACCCGGCGGCGTGGCCTACCGCTGCAGCTTCCGCGTGACGGAAGCGGTCTATCTGATCGAGCGCATGGTGGATGTGCTGGCGCAGAAACTGGGCATGGACAAGTCGGAAATCCGCGCCAAGAACTTCATCAAGCGCGAACAGTTCCCGTACACCAGCGCCTTCGGCTTCGAGTACGACAGCGGCGACTATCACCAGGCCCTGTACAAGGTGCTGCGCGCGGTGGACTACGAAGGCCTGCGCGCCGAGCAGGCCGCCAAACGCGCCGACCCGAACTGCCCGACGCTGATGGGCATTGGCCTGGCCACCTTCACCGAAGTCGTCGGCGCCGGCCCCAGCAAGATGTGCGACATCCTGGGTGTGGGCATGTTCGACAGCTGCGAAATCCGCGTCCACCCCACCGGCAGCGCGATTGCGCGCATGGGCACCATCAGCCAGGGCCAGGGGCACCAGACGACGTACGCGCAGATCATCGCCACCGAGCTTGGCATTCCCAGCGAAGTGATCCAGGTCGAAGAAGGCGACACCAGCACCGCGCCCTACGGCCTGGGCACCTACGGTTCGCGCAGCACGCCGGTGGCGGGTGCGGCCATTGCGATGGCGGCGCGAAAGATCCACGCCAAGGCGAAGAAGATCGCCGCGCATTTGCTGGAGGTGAGCGAGGCCGACCTGGACTGGGAGATCGACCGCTTCAACGTCAAGGGCGATGCCTCCAAGTTCAAGACCATGAAGGACCTGTGCTGGGCGGCCTACAACAACGTGCCGGCCGGGCTGGAGATGGGCCTGGAAGCGGTGCACTACTACGACCCGCCCAACTTCACATTCCCCTTCGGCATTTACCTCTGCGTGCTGGACATCGACCGTGGCACGGGTGAGACCAAGGTGCGCCGCTTCTACGCGCTGGACGACTGCGGCACGCGCATCAACCCGATGATCATCGAAGGCCAGATCCACGGCGGCCTGACCGAGGGTTACGCCGTTGCGATGGGCCAGCAGCTGCCGTTCGACAAACAGGGCAACCACCTTGGGAACACGCTGATGGACTACTTCCTGCCCACTGCGGTTGAAACGCCGCATTGGGAGACCGACCACACCGTCACACCCAGCCCGCACCACCCCATCGGCGCCAAGGGCGTGGCCGAGTCGCCGCACGTCGGTTCGATCCCGACTTTCACGTCGGCCGTGGTCGATGCATTCGCGCATGTGGGCGTCACCGACATGACCATGCCGCACAGCGCGTATCGTGTATGGCAACAACTCAAAAAGTCTGGACTCAACCTCTAGGCCCAATCTGCAAAATGGAAGTCAAACTCGACAAGCGTTACCCCATAGCTGCCAGCGCCGAACAGGCCTGGGCGGTGCTCGGCGACATCCGCGCCACGGCAGCCTGCATGCCCGGCGCGCAGATCACCGAACAACTCGACGCCACGCACTTCAAGGGCACGGTCAAAAGCAAGGTCGGCCCGGCCGTGATGCAGTTCGGTGGCGACATCGAAGTGCTGGGCCTGGACGCGGCGGCCAAGAGCATGCACATGCTGGGCAAGGGCGCCGACAAGTCGGGCTCGTCGGCATCGATGAACCTGGCCGCGCATGTGGAGCCCGGCGACACACCCGGCAACTGCACGCTGGTGGGCGTGGCCACCATCATCGTCAGCGGCAAGCTGGCGCAGTTCGGCAGCCGGCTGCTGGTGCCGGTGTCCGACGCGATGCTGGCCCAGTTCGCAGGCAACTTCAACGCCGCGGCCGCCGCCGTGCCAGTGGCGGCCACCGCCGGTGCCACCGCACCGCCACCCGTCGCGGCGGCGCCGCAGCCGGTGAAGGAACTCAATGCACTGGGCCTGATGTGGACCGTGCTGAAGGGCTGGCTCGCCGGCCTGCTGGGCAAGAAGACTTGAGATGGGCCAACCCGGCCGCGTGCGCGTCGGCGCCGTGCTGCTGGCCGCGGGTGCCGGTTCACGCCTGGGCCACAAGCCGAAGAGCCTGCTCGAACTGGGCG
>JANNGN010000798.1:0-7041 GCA_031403895.1 Rubrivivax sp.
GCCGGCTTGCAAGGCCCGCCCACCCCCCGCAGCGTAGAGTGGACCCATGGTGAACACCGCCAAGCCGCCCCCCGCGCCGCCCAGCCTTTGGGCCCAAGCCCGCATCGCGCTGGCCACCGCATTCGCCTACGCCGCCGTCGGTGCGCTGGCGCTGATGCTGGCCGGCCCGCCGGGCTACGCGTCACCGCTGTATCCCTCAGCGGGCATCGCGTTGGCGGCCGCACTCACCTTCGGCCGCGCTGCCCTGCCCGGTGTGCTGCTCGGTTCTTTTGTCGTCAACGCCGGGCTTGGCCTGCTGCGCCACCAGTCCGGGCTGGCGCTGCTGCAGCTGCCCCTGCTGATCGCCTTTGGCGCCATGCTGCAGGCCGGCGTGGGCGCAGCACTGGTGCGCCGCTTCGTGGGGCCGGTGGTGGTGCTGGACGCGCCACGCGACATTGCGCTGGCGGGCCTGCTGGGCGGCCTGCTGGCCTGCACCATCAGCCCCAGCATCGCCACGCCGGCGCTGTTGTTCGCGGGTGCCGTGCCGGCATCGAATGCGCTCACCAACTGGCTGACCTGGTGGAGCGGCGACACCCTCGGCGTGCTGATCGCCGCGCCGCTGGTACTGACCGTGATCGGCCAACCCGCCGCCGACTGGCGCGCGCGGCGGCGCACGCTGGGCCTGCCGCTGCTGCTGGCGATAGGCCTGCTGGCGCTTGCCTCACTCGAAACCGGCCGCCTCGACCGCGAACGCCAGCGCGCCGTCTTTGAACGCAGCGCCACCCGCCTGGGTGACGCCGCGCAGTCGCGCCTGAACGCTGCGCTGCACGCGCTGCAGGCGCTGCATGGCGTGGCCCGCGCCAGCGGTGGCTTGAGCCGCGAAGGCCTGCGCGACGCAGCCAGCTGGTGGCTGGCACAGCCGATCCATTTGCAAGCCGCCGGCTACAGCGTGCGCATGCCCATCGAGCGCGTGCCGGCCTTCGAAGCTGCGGCGCGCGCTGAAGGCGAAGCGGGCTTCCGGGTCTTCGACCGCGACGCTGGCCAGGCGCGCGCGCAGAGTGGCGAAGTCGTGGTCGTGCGGCGCATCGAACCCGAGCGCGACAACAGTGCGGCGCTGGGCGTCAACTCGCTGTCGGTGCCGGCCGCGCGTGCGGCCATCACTGCCACCCGGCAGAGCGGCGAACCGGCGGCCACGGCCGTGTTCCCGCTGGCGCAGCTCAGCAATAACGCAGTCGGTCTTGTGCTGTACCAGGCGCTGTACAGCGGCCAGCCCACGAACGAGGCAGAGCGCCAGGCGCAGTTCAGCGGCGTGGTGTTCATCACCCTGCGCACCGAAAGCGCGATGGCAGGCCTTGCAGGGCCGACGCTGTCGTATCTGCGCTGGTGCCTGGTGGATAGCGACGCACCCAGCGCTGCCACGCGCCGCGTGGCCGGCCCGCCAGGCTGCGAAAACCCAGCGCCGGCAAACGGGCCACTGAGCCTGGACCGCCAGTTGCCCTGGGCTGGCCGCGTCTTCACGCTGCGCGTGCAGGCCGACGCCGCCGGCCTGCCCGGCGACCCGAAGGAAACCGCCTGGCTGCTGTCGCTGTCGGCGATGGCCGCAGCCGCCATGCTGGGCGCGTTGCTGCTCACCGTCACCGGGCACAGCCGGCGCACCGAACTGGCGGTGCGCGACGGCACCGACGAGTTGCGCGGCCAGGTGGCTGAGCGCCTGCAGGCCGAGGCTGCCTTGCGCGAGAGTGGCGAGCGCCTGCGCAGCATCCTCGACAACGTGCCGCTCGGCGTCATGTTCCTCGACCCCCAGGGCCACCTGATCGAATGCAATACGCGCCTGTGCGAGATGACGGGGCAGCCGGCGTCGGCACTGCTCGGCCACTCGGTGGCCGAGCTGGTACACAGCGACGACGCAGCCGCCATTCGCGGCATGCGGCGCGAACTGCTGCAGGGCCGCGTGCCTGGCGCGCTGGAAGCGATCCGGCTGCGCGGCGCGGCAGGGCAGGAGATGACCGTGCGCGTGCGCGCCAGTGCGCTGCGCGACGCCAGCGGTGAGCTCGTGCGCATGGTGGCGGTGGTCGAGGACATCACCGAACACCTGCGGCTGGAAGTGTCGGAACGGGCGTTGCAGCGCGCCGAGGCTGCCAACCACGCGAAGAGCGAATTCCTCTCGCGCATGAGCCACGAACTGCGCACGCCGCTGAACGCGATGATCGGCTTCGCACAGCTGCTGGGGCTGGACCGCGACCCCGGCCTGCCGCCGCGCCAGCGCGACTGGGCGCAGCAGATCCAGCGCGCCGGCTGGCACCTGCTGGAGATGATCAACGACACGCTGGACCTGGCGCGCATTGAAAGCGGCTCGGTGGCGCTGAACCTGGTGCCGGTGACGCTGCAACCGCTGGTCGGCGCCTGCCAGGCGCTGGTGGCAGCCGTGGCCGCGCAGCGAAAGGTGACCATGCTGGACCGGCTGGGCGATGCCGACTCGGCGGGGCTGGCCGTGCTGGCCGACGCCACGCGCCTGAAGCAGGTGCTGACGAACCTGCTGTCCAACGCGGTCAAGTACAACCGCGAAGGCGGCACCGTCACCGTCAATGCCAGGCGCATCAGCGCCCTCGCAGGCCACACCGTGGAGATCTGCGTCGCCGACACCGGCCTGGGCATGAGCAGCGTGCAGCAGGCGGCACTGTTCCAGCCCTACAACCGCCTCGGGCGCGAGCAGAGCAGCATCGAAGGCACGGGCATCGGCCTGGTCATCAGCCGGCTGCTCACAGAGCGCATGGGCGGCACGCTGCAGGCCCGCAGCGTCGAAGGGCAGGGCTCGGTTTTCACGCTGCGCCTGCCCGCAGCCGAAAGCACCGAGCCGCCCCTGGTGCGGGACATGGACACCGCGCCAGCGCCGTACCAGCAGCGCCTGGTGCATTACGTGGAAGACAACGAGACCAATGTCGAAGTCATGCGCGGCATCTTCGTGCAGCGGCCGCAGATTCGGCTTGAAGTCTCCACGCTGGGCCTGGACGGCCTGGCCGCCATCCGCGCCAGCCAGCCCGATCTGGTGCTGCTGGACATGCAGTTGCCCGACATCAGCGGCCTGGAGTTGCTGCGCCACCTGAAGCAGGACGACAGCCTGGCCGCCATCCCGGTGGTGGTGGTGTCGGCCGACGCCACGCTGCAGCAGACGCAGAACGCCCTCACCGCAGGCGCGCTTCACTACGTGACCAAGCCGCTGAATGTGGCGCGCTTCCTGCAGATCGTGGACGAAATCATGGAAGCCGCCGACACACGCTGGGGCTAGACCATCGTTGCTGCCGCCTTACTCCGGCACGATGTTGTGCTGCCGGATGAAGGCGCCCCAGTTCAACTGCTCTTCCTTCAGCGACGCCGCAAACTGCTCGGGCGTGTCAAACACCGGCAGCAGCGCCTGCTGTTCCAGCCTGGTGGCCGTGGCGGAGTTTTTCATCGCCTTCGCAATCTCTGCGGCCAGGCGCTTCACCAAAGCCGGCGGCACCTTCGAAGGCAGCAGCACTGAAAAGGCGGTGAAGGCCTTGATGCCGGGAAAGCCGGCTTCGGCAAAGGTGGGCACGGCCGGCAGCAGCGCGCTCTTGTCGGTGATCGACAGCGCCTGCAACTTGCCGCTGTCGATGAACTGGCGCACGCTGGCCAGGTCGGTCAGCATGAACTGCAAGCGGCCGGCCAGCAGGTCCTGGTAAGCGGGCGCCACGCCTTTGTAGGGCACGTGGCTGAAGCGCGCGCCGGTGGCTTCTTCGAGCATGCGCACGCCGATGTAGAGCGGGCTGCCGACGCCAGCCGTGCCGTAGAAGAGTTTGGTGGGCTCGCGCTTGCCGCGCTCCATCAGCTCAGCCATCGTCTTGAGTTGCGCCGACGGGTGGGCCACGATCACCATCGGCGCGATGACGCCGCGTGTCACGGGTGCAAAGTCGCGCGCCACGTCGTAGGTCAGCGTCTTGTAGAGCGCCGGGTTGATGCCCAGCGACGAGTTCGACGCCACCAGCATCGTGTAGCCATCGGCCGCCGCCTGCGCCACCGCAGTGGCGCCGATGGCACCGCTGGCGCCGGGTTTGTTCTCAACGACGAAGCTCTGCTTCAGTTGCTCGCTCAGGGCTTGCGCCAGGATGCGGCCGTAGGTGTCGGTGCCGCCGCCGGCTGAGGACGGCACCACCACCGTCACCGGCCGGGTCGGCCAGTCGGCAGGGGTCTGGGTCTGGGCCTGGGCAAGCGCCGCACACAGCGTCGAGGCCAGCAGCCAGGCCAGGGTCTTGATTCGCTTCATCGACGTCTCCCGCCCAAAGGTGCGCGAGGGTAGTCGCTCTACGCGCGCGCCGACAAGCCGAGCTAACCTGGGGCCATGGACACTTTGACACTGGCCCTGGTTGCCGACCTGGTGGACGCCAACCACATCCTCTTCCACCAGCGCATCGTGGACGCCTTCGGCCACATCAGCGCGCGCAGCCCGACGCGCGCCGACCGCTTCTACATGGCGCGCAACATCGCGCCAGCGTTGGTGAGCGCAGACGACATCGTCGAGTACCACGTCGCCACCGGCGAGGCGGTGGCCGCCGACCCACCGCGGCTGTACCTGGAGCGCTACATCCACAGCGAAATCTTCAAGGCCCGGCCCGACGTGATGGCCGTCGTACACAACCATTCGCCCGCCGTGCTGCCCTTCGGCATCGTCAAGGGCGCGCGCCTGAAACCGGCCTGCCACATGGCCGGCTTTCTGGGCGGCTTTCTGGGCGAAGGCCCGCCGGTATTCGAAATTCGCGACAGCGCCGGCCCGGCCACCGACCTGCTGATCCGCAACGCCGCGCTCGGCGCCGCGCTGGCGCAGTCGCTGGGCAACGAGCGTGTGGTGCTGATGCGCGGCCACGGCTGCACCATCGTGGCCGAGTCAGTGCGCGTGGCTGTCTATCGCGCTGTCTATACCGAAGTCAACGCGCGGCTCTTGCTGCAAGCGCTGCCGATGGGTGAGGTGGAAACACTCACCGCCGCTGAAGCCGAAGCCACGCGCATCACGAACGAAGCCCAGGTCGATCGACCCTGGAACCTGTGGCTGCGGCAGGCCCGGGCCGCCGCGCTGTGACGCTCTGAAATACTCGGGCCCCATGAACAAGCTGCAACTCTCCATCGCGATGGGCGACTACGACCGCACGCGCGCCTTGCTCGACGGCAGCGTGCAGATCGACGGCGTGGCCCCCGTCTGCATGACCCTGTCTCCCGAAGAAACCTTCTTCCGCGCCTTTCGCGGCGTCGAATTCGACATCAGCGAACTGTCCTTCTCCAGCTACCTCGTCAAGGCCAGCAAAGGCGAAAGCCCGTACATCGCCGTGCCCGTGTTCCTGAGCCGCGCCTTCCGCCACACCAGCATCTGGGTGCGCAAGGACCGCATCAAGACACCCGTTGACCTGAAGGGCAAACGCGTCGGCGTGCCCGAGTACCAGCTAACCGCCAATGTGTGGGCCCGCGCGATCTTGCAGGACGACTTCGGCGTCAAGCCTTCTGACATGCACTGGGTGCGCGGCGGCATCGACACGCCGGGCCGGCCGGAGAAGATCAAGTTGCAGTTGCCGGCCGATGTGCGCCTTGAAGACGCGCCCGAAGGCGTGACCATTTCCGACATGCTGGACCGGGGCGACATCGACGCCTTCATCGCGCCGCGCCCACCCAGCGGTGCGGCGCTGCATAACCCCAACGTGGGCTGGCTCTTCGACGATCCCACGGCCACGGCGAAGGACTACTACCGGCGCACGGGCGTGTTCCCGATCATGCATGTGGTGGGGGTGAAGAAGTCGCTCGCTGAGCAGCACCCGTGGCTGCCAGGCGCGGTGCTGAAGGCCTTCACGCAGGCGAAGGCTGTGGCGCTGGAGAGGCTGGCTGACACGTCGGCCACCAAGGTGACGCTGCCCTTTGTGGAAGAGCAATTGAAGGCGGCGCGGGACGCGATGGGGGATGACTATTGGGCCTATGGCGTGGCTGCCAGCCGTCGCACCTTGGAGACGTTTGTGCGGCACCACTTTGCGCAGGGGCTGTCGTCTCGGTTGATGTCGGTGGATGAGATTTTTCATCCGGCGACTTATGAGACTTACAGCATTTGATGCGGTCTTAGTTTGGTGGCGGCAAAGGCGGGCCCGGGCAGGCTTGAGCGCTTCGCTGTGGCGGCCTTCGCTGCGCTACGGCTCCCTTGCGGTGCTCAGTCTCATGGCCCAGTCGCGGAACTCGCTGCGTTCGCTTTGCTCACTGCGCTCAAACAGCCGCGACAAGTCAGATGTTGATGCGCTTCGCGCGGCCATGAGACTTCCGCTCCTCAGCGCCAGGGCCAGAGGCCCTGGCCTTCGCCAGGCACAAACAGTCCTCAGGACTGTTTGTGTCCGGGCTCAGCCACAGAGGCGCGCTCAATCCTGCCCGGGCCCGCCTTTGCTGCAACAGCAGTGGCGGTTTCGGGAAAGCCCCCGCTGGTGGGAGAGCGGCGGGCGGTGCCCGGCAGCGGCCCACTCTGTGGCGGCGAGGAGCGGAGGTTTCAAGTCGGCGCGAAGCGCTTCGTAAACTGACTCACCGCAGTTTGTTTGAACGAAGCCGACCGCAGGGAGCGAAGTGAGTTCTGCGGTGCGACTTGAAACTGAGCACCGCAGCGGAGTCGTAGCGCAGCGAAGACCGCCATAGCGTGGGCCGCTGCCGGGCACCGCCCGCCGCGACGCGCGACGCGCGACAACCGACAACCGACAACCTGGCGCACGGCAACCCAAACCGTCGCGGGCCCCGCCCGATTGACAGCGCGCCGGCCGCCCGGCCTAATCCGCCAACCGTCCAGCATGCAAGACCGTCGTTCCGCATGTAGAAACACGGGCTCACCAAGCGGCCCGACGCATCACACTGCAACCCTCGCGGTCCGCACCGCCTCTCAGCAGGATTCAGACATGGCCAAGAACCAGAGCGTCAAGGCCGACGCCAACGCCCCCGCCGTCACCGAAATGCTGGCGCGCTTTGCCGTCAACCACCCCTCACGCGGCTGGAACGATGCGGTCGAAGCAGAGGCCCACCGCACCTTCGCCAACT
>JANNGN010000799.1:0-2877 GCA_031403895.1 Rubrivivax sp.
CGTCCCTGTGCGCTGCGAACTTCAGGAATGTACGCAGCGCCGCCAGCCGCGCATTGCGGCTGCGAACCCCATTGTGGCGATCGGTCTCCAGATGGTTGAGGAAGGCCAGGATGAGGGTGGGCGTTAGATCCGCGAGCTGCATTGCCGTGGGTGCCTTGTGCAGCCGCGCTTGGGCGAATTCCAGGAACAGCAAAAATGCATCGCGGTATGCCGCCACGGTTTGGGCGCTCAACCCGCGCTGCTGGGTCAGATGTTCAGCAAAGAACGACTGCACCAGCGCCGTGAAGCTGGGTGCGGCCAGCTTGCGTTCGTTGAGCTTACTCATAGTCGCAAACTCCGAGATCGGCAAAGCACTCGAACCGTGCCCCTGCCAGCGCCATCAGCTCTGGCACCCCACTCAGGTACCAGTAGGTGTTGGAGATATTGACGTGGCCCATGTACGTGGACAGCGCCAGCATCCGTTGATGGAGATCGACCCCTTGCTGGTGCCACAAGATCAGTCGCCTCACGGCAAAACTGTGGCGAAGATCGTGTATCCGGGGTTGACCGTGTCCGCCGCGATCGACCCAGCCCAGTTGCTCGCGCAACTGCACGAACATCCGGTGGGCCTGTCTGTCACCCAGCGGCTCACCCCGGCGCACACCGCGTGAACTGACGAAGAAGGTCGTGTTCGCTGTCGGGCGCACATGCTGACGGCGCAGCGCCAGGTAGGTTGCCAAAGGGCCGATCGCGCTCGGGTGCAGCGGTACCTGGCGAGACTTGCCGAACTTGGTCCTGCGTATGGTCAGGAGACCGCCCTCAAAGTCCACGTCAGGGTCATTCAGATTGAGCGCTTCAGAGATCCGCAACCCGGTTGAGGCAATCAGTCCGAACAGCGTCGTATAGGTGGCGGCGCGAAGACCATCCGACGGCCCGAGTCGGCGGGCAGCTACCAGTAGCGCGACGATCTCGGCTTCGCAGTAGATGTGAGGCGACACGCGGCCAGGGAGCGGCCCGAAGCTGGAGTCGTCCGGCACTTCGGCGGTCGGCTCGAATTGCCGCAGCCATCGCATGAACGGCCGCAACACGACCAGCCGGCGCGCCGCTGTACCGCTGTCGACCAGACCGTCCACCATGTGTTTGGCTTGGACCTGACGGGCCCATTGCACCATCAGCTCAATCGTCAGCGGCCCGGTGTGGCCGGTGCTGGTGACGAAGCGTTCAAAGTTGGGCAAGAGGCGAGCCGCCGAACACAGCTTGAACCCAAGTCGACGGCGCTCATCCAGGTATTGCTGCACCCTGGAGGCCAGGTCGCTGCTGGGGCCTGCCGGGGCGCTCATGCTGCACTCCCAGGCCAAGGCAGGGCCACCTCGCCAAGCGCTTGTAAGTCGAGCTTGGCGTAGATCATTGAGGTGTTCATTGATCGATGGCGAAGTACATCGGCAACCTCCTTGATGGAGCTACCGTTGTTAACCAGGTGGCACGCCAGCGTGTGACGCAACGAGTGGCTGCCGCGAGCGATGCCAGCGTGTCGCAAGGCATGACCGATGGCACTGCTTACCGCGTCCACGCCGATGGGCCTGTTGTGCGGTGCCATCCGTCGCACAAACAGAGACGGCAGCTCGGTCACCGGCCGCTCGCGCATTACGTATGCGGCCAGCGCTTGTCCGGTGGCTGCCGGCACTGGCAGAACATCCTGACGCCGCGACTTCGTGCCCTTCAAGGTCACAGTGCCGGCACGCCAGTCGAAGTCGCCCATCTCCAGCTTGGCGATCTCGCCAACGCGCAGACCAAGATCCAGCGCCAAGTGCACCATGGCCAGCAAGCGCAGTGGCGTCGACCGAGCCTGCGCGCAATACGCCAGAAGCCGCTGAACCTCCTCGGCCTTGAGCGCACGCGGCAGAGACGCCAGGCTCCACCGCGCCGGCGACGAGACAACGCCGAGCAAAGCATGCAGAGCATCACCGCAGGTGGCGCGATAGCGGAAGTAGGCCCGCAGCGCAGCGGCCAGCGCGCTGGCGTGAGACACGCTGTTCACCCGCGTCAATTCGGTTGCAATGAAGCCGCGAACGTCTTCTGGTTGCATCTCATCGATGGCGATCGCTCTGCCGGCGAATTTGCACAGCAGCAGCCTGCCCACGATGGCCAGTCGCCCCGCACGCGTTCCGACCCCCAGGCCGCGGGCGTCACGCATGTGCACGTTGTAGCAGTGCAGTTCCTCCGCAATCGGGCCGCTGGGCCCGGGCAGTTCCAGGATGACTTGCTGTTCGCGCAGCAGTGCCAACAGGTGCGCAAGGCTGGCCCGCAGGTCGCCAAGCGCACGCAATGCGGTGGCATGGCAGTCGCATCGCGGCAGATGCGAATCAAGGAACTGCTCGACGAGAGCCTCGTCTATCTGGTCAGCAATCAGCCGACACCGTGTCATCCAATGGGCAAAGTGCGCCAAGGCGCGCAGGTCAGTCGCCACGGTACCTTCCGCGTACCGGCCACGTTCCAGCAACGCCTCGAACGCATCAACGTATGGCGACAGCGGACCATCGAGTAGCCAGGCCTTGGCCATCGGGTGCAGCGAACGGATCGAATCCATGGTGATCTCCAGTTGTGAGATCACCATCCATGCGCCAAAGCCAGGCTTATGTCCAGTTCAAAGGCAGCGCGGCGGTCAGCGCTACAGGCAAATCCAGGGCCTCAGCCTGGAAGGGCTCGACAACTGTTCATAACCAAAATCTGTGCATAACAGTCTTTATGGAGAGCTCTCCATAAAGACTGTCTGCTGTCGTTCAGGTTCGGCGGCCGAACGACAGCTGCCAGAACCTGAAATTCGGCAGGTTGCCCTCCGTAACCCTTCCTTACAATCGTAACCAGCTTCTAAACTATCGACGACAGGAGACCAGCAAT
>JANNGN010000800.1:0-1692 GCA_031403895.1 Rubrivivax sp.
TCGGGCATGAACGTGGCGCGGCTGGAAGCGCGCATCGCCATCGGCGCGCTGTTGGCGCGCTTCCCGCGCATCGCTGCGGCGGGTGCGACTGAGCGCGACCAGCGGGTGCGCTTTCGCGGTTTGAAGCACCTGCCGGTGCGACTGGCCTGAAGCATGGCCGAGCCCTTCAAGAACCTGCTCAACGCCGATCTGGTGCGCCAGGCTGCCGTGCATCTGCAACGCACTGCGCCGGGCTTCGATGCCGCTCACTTCAAGCGTCTGGCCACCTGCGGCCTGGAGGCGCTGGAGATGAAGGCGCGCGCGATGCACATCTGCGCCGCGCTGGAAGCCACGCTGCCAGGCGACTTCAACACCGCCGCACGCGCCCTGACAGCAGCCCTGGCGCCTGCCGAAGCGGGCGAACAGATGGCGAAGCTGACGGGCTTGCAGCATGGATTGCGCGGTTGGATCCTGTGGCCTGTGGGCGAATACATCGCCCGCCACGGCCAGCGTGACCCCGAAGTCGCGCTGCAAGCGCTGCACGCGCTGACGCAGCGCTTCACGGCCGAATTTGCCATCCGCCCCTTCATCCACCAGCACCCCGCACTGGCCTTCGCCACACTGCAACGCTGGGTCAGCGACGGCAGCCCGCACGTGCGCCGCCTGGTCAGCGAAGGCAGCCGCCCGCGCCTGCCCTGGGGCCTGCAGCTGAAGAGCCTGATCGCCGATCCTTCACCCACGCTGCCGCTGTTGCTGGCGCTGCAGGACGACGCCAGCGACTACGTGCGCCGCAGCGTCGCCAACCACTTGAACGACATCGCCAAGGACCACCCGCAGCGTGTCGCCCAGTGGCTGCACACGCACCTGCCCGACGCGCCCGCAGCGCGCCGCGCGCTGCTGCGCCACGCCAGCCGCACGCTCATCAAGGCCGGCGATGCGCAGGTGCTGAAGGCCTGGGGCCTGGGTGGCACTTTCAAGGGCAGCGCGACGCTGACCGTGGCACCGGCGCGTGTGGCCTTGGGTGGCGAAGTGACGTTCATGCTGCACCTGCAGTCCAGCGCCAAGCGCACGCAGCAGCTTGTCATCGACTACTTGGTGCATCACGTCAAGGCCCACGGCGGCACCAGCCCCAAGGTCTTCAAGGGCTGGCAGATCGACCTGGCGCCGGGTGCTGAAGTCACGCTCAAGAAACGGCACTCGATGCGGCCCGTCACGACGCGCCGCTACCACGCCGGCTGCCATGGCGTGGCAGTGCAGATCAACGGCCGCGTGGTGACTGAGGGCAGCTTCATGCTGCGGCTGCCGAAGGGTGTGGCGCATGGCTGAACAGCGCTTCCACGTTGACCCCGACATCAGCGTCGCGCACACGCTGGACAAGGCCTTCTACCTGGACGACGCAGTGTGGCAAGCCGCGCGCGAAAAAATCTTTGCCAGCGCCTGGCATTGGCTCGGCCCGCTGGCTGAGGTGGCCGAGCCCGGCTCGCTGGCCCCGCACGATCTGCTGCCCGGGCTGCTGGACGAGCCCGTGCTGCTGGCACGTGACAGCGCCGGCACACTGCGCTGTCTGTCCAACGTGTGCACCCACCGCGCCAACCTGTTGGTCGATGCGCCGTGCAAGGCCGAGCACATCCGCTGCGGCTACCACGCGCGGCGTTTCGAGCTGGACGGCCGGATGCGCTTCATGCCCGGCTTCGAAGGCGCGCGCAATTTCCC
>JANNGN010000801.1:0-7927 GCA_031403895.1 Rubrivivax sp.
CGGGCACGGCCTACGCGCTGTTCGGCCCCACCGGCGTGCGCTGGGAACAGGTGGCGGCCACCGAATGGCTTGGCAGGCTGCCTGCGGGCAAAGGCTACTTCTCAGCCGCAGCGTTGCCCGACGAAAGCGCGGCCACCGTGGCGCTCTTCATCCGCCACGCCTACAGTGCCGTCACCGACACGCGCGTGGCCTGGAAAGTTGACGCCAGCAACGGCGCCGTCGAAACCACCTTCACCGCCACCACGCGCGCACTGGAAGGCGATGATCCGGGGCCGCTCTTGGGCCTGTACCCGCACCACTGGTACGGCAACGACAGTGTGCAGGGCAAGCTGGGCCCGGCCTTTGACACCGTGCGCGGCAAGCTGCGCCTGTTGGCTGCCGCGGAGTTCAAGACGACCACGCGCTACACCGGCTTTGTGCCCTACTGGCCGGCCATCACCGAGTCGCCGCGCCTGGGTGAATTGCGCGATGTGATGAAGTCTGAACTGCGCAATGCGCGGCGCATGATGCTGGAGATCGGCCAGGGCCCGTACTGGCAGGGCAAGGGCCTGCTGCGCATCGTGAAGATGCTGGATGTCTTCGAGCAGCAGGGCGACATGGAAGCGCGCGAGCAGTTGCTCAAGCTGTTGAAGGCGCGCATTGAACTCTGGTTTTCGGGTCAGGACCGCAAGACCTACTTCCACTGGAATCAGAAGTTAGGCACCGTGGTCTCGTACCCGGAAGAGTACTTCAGCGTGGTGCAGATGAACGACCACCACTTCCACTACGGCTACTGGATCCGTGCCGTCGCCGAGATCGCATTGCGTGACCCGGCCTGGGCTGCCAAGGCGCAGTGGGGCGGCATGGTGGACCTGCTGGTCAAGGACATCGCCACCGCCGAGCGCGGCCGCGCAGACTTTCCCTTCCTGCGCAACTTCGACGCCTACGAAGGGCACTCGTGGGCGTCGGGCATCGGCCTGGGCGCCGAGGGCAACAACCAGGAATCGTCGTCCGAAGCGCTCAACGCCTGGACCGGCCTCATCCTGTGGGGTGAAGTCAATGGCGACGCTGCACTGCGCGACCTTGGCATCTGGCTGCTGGCCACCGAGACCGAATCGGTGCAGCACTACTGGTTCGACATCTACAGCCAAGTCTTTGCGCCCGAATACCAGAACCCGGACGTGAGCATGCTGTTTGGCGGCAAGTACGCGCACAACACCTGGTGGATTGATGACCCGCGACAGATCACCGGCATCAACCTGCTGCCCATGACCACGGTGTCGGCCTACTTCGCGCGCGACCCGGCCTATGTCAAGCGCAACCTCGACGCACTCAAGGGCGAGCAGGCCATCTGGGCCGCGCGCGGCAAGAAGGTGGACCCGCCGGACATCTGGCAGGACATCTTTGCCAAGTACCTGGCGCTGGCCGACCCCGCCGCCGCGCTGGCCGCATGGAACCGCTGGGGCGCGGTGGAACTGGGTGACTCGCGCACCCACACGCTGCACTTCCTGTTGAGCCTGGCCGAGATGGGCACGCCCGACCTGTCGGTGCAGGCCAACACGCCGCTGTACCAGGTGTTCAAGCGGGCCGACGGGCGCCGCACCTACCTGGCCTTCAACGCCGGCAAGGCGCCGCTTGAAGTGCGCTTCAGCACTGGCCAGCGCCTGAGCGTGGCGCCGGGTGCGCTGGCCCGGGCCGCTGGGCCTTGAGTGCAGGTTGGGGCGGCAGCCACGAGACAGTAGCCGCCGCCCCGATCGCCGCCACAGCCGTCGTCACACCCGCCGCAGCGCCCTTCGCAACGATCGCTACGGGTAAGCCAGGGTGCCGCCGCCCTTGCCAATATTGACCCGCACTGCGCATACTTGTGAAAGCGCTTTCACAAAAACTCCTGACTCTTCAGATCACTCTGCCCCCCCCATGCCCTCGCGGACCACCGCGGCCCCGCCCACCCTGCGCCATGCGCCGCGCAGGGCAGGGCGCACCACCAGGATCACCGACCATGAATGCACGCCTGACCACCCGCCCCACGATCTTCCCCATAACCCGCCCACTCACCCGCCCGCTGACTGCCGTTGCGCTGGCAGCAGCCACCCTGCTGTTGGCCGCATGCGGTGGCGGTGATGCCGAAGCACCCCCGGCCTCGGCGGCCACGCCGGCCGACACCACCGCGCCGGTGCTGACCATCACCGACAGCGTGGCGGCCGCCAGCGCCAGCGGCGACGTGACCTTCACTTTTGCATTCAACGAAGACGTGGGAACGAGCTTCACGGTGGACGACATCGCGGTTGTCGGTGGCACCAAGGGCACCTTCACGCGCACCGGCGGCACCGGCGCCACGCTGGTGGTCACGCCCACGGCCAACAGCACGGGCACGATCGAACTCAGCGTGGCGGCGGGCCGCTTCACCGACGCGGCCGGCAACGCCAACGTCGCCACCAGTTCGCAGCAGGCCTACAACACCGTGGTGCCAATCGTGGAAACGCGTGTCGTCAGCTTTGACGAAACCACCGCGCCAGTGCTCACCGGCTTTGGCGGCGCCGAAGATGCCACCGTGGTGGTGGACCCCACCAACGCTGCCAACCGGGTGGCCAAGATCGTCAAGTCCGGCACCGCCGAAGTCTGGGCTGGCGCCACGGTGTCGATCTGTCCCAGCCAGGCCATCGTGACGCTGCCCTTCACGGCCACGCGCACCACGCTCACCGCGCGCGTCTGGTCACCCACAGCGGGCACGCCCGTGCGCATGAAGGTGGAAGACGCAGCCGACGGCACCAAGAGCGTCGAGACCGAAGCCAGCACCACGGTGGCCAGCGGCTGGCAGACCTTGAGCTTCAACTTTGCCAACCCCGCCACCGGCACTGCCGCGCTCAACCTGGCCACCACCTATAACAAGGTGTCGCTGTTCTTCAACTTCGGCACCTCGGGCGTGGCCGCCGGTGGCACCAGGACCTACTACCTGGACGACCTGGCCTTCAGCGGCGCCACCTTCACCGTCGCCTGCCCCAGCAGCGGTGGTGGCGGTGGCACCGGCAGCACGACGATCACGATGGATGAAGCGACGCCCCCGGTCTTGACCGGCTTTGGCGGCGCCGAGGACGCAAGCGTCGTGGCCGACCCCGCCAACGCGGCCAACAAGGTCGCCCGCGTCATCAAGAGTGCGACGGCCGAGTTGTGGGCCGGCACCACGGTCTCGACACTGGCCAACAACGCCATCAGCACGATCGGCTTCAGCGCCATCAACAAGACCATCAGCGTGCGCGTCTGGTCACCCACTGCGGGTACCCCCGTGCGCCTGAAGGTTGAAGATGCAGCCGACGCCACCAAGAGCGTGGAAACCGAAGCCCTCACCACGGTGGCGGGCGGCTGGCAGACCCTGAGCTTCAACTTCGCCAACCCCGCTGCCGGCACGGCCGCGCTGAATCTGGCCACCACCTACAACAAGGCCTCGATCTTCTTCAACTTCGGCACCACCGGTGCGGCAGCGGGCGGCGCCAGAACCTACTACTTCGAAGACCTGAGCTATCCCGCCGCAGCAGCTTCCGGTGGCGGTGGCACCACGGCCGGCCTGCCGGTGACCTTTGACAGCAGCGCCGTCACTTACACGCTGACCGGTTTCGGTGGCGCCGAGGACGCCACCGTGGTGGTGGACCCGGCGGGCGGCACCAACAAGGTGGCCAAGGTCGTCAAGAGCGCCACCGCCGAGCTGTGGGCCGGCACCACGGTGTCCACCGGCGCCAACCAGTCCATCGCCAGGATCCCGTTCACGGCCACGGCAAAAACGATGACCGTGCGCGTGTACGCCCCGGCCGCCGGCAAGCCCGTGCGGCTGAAAGTGGAAGACGCGTCCGACCCGACCAAGAGTGTGGAAACCGAAGCCATGACCACCGCAGCGGGTGCCTGGCAACTGCTCACCTTCAACTTCGCCAGCCCAGCAGCCGGCACCGCAGCGCTGAACCTGGCCTACAGCTACAACAAGGCGTCGATCTTCTTCAACTTTGGCACCACCGGCGCTGCAGGCGGTGGTGGCACCTACTACTTCGACGACCTGAGCTTCGTGCCCTGATGCCGGGTGCAGGCAGCGCAGGCAGCGCAGGCAGCGCAGGCATCAACGCCTTCACCGCGCTGGCGTCGTCGCTGCCTGCTTTGTCGGCCGCAGACCTGTGCCGCATCGGCCCAGGGCAGGCGGGTTGCCCAGGCACCGCTGGCGTTGATCGGCCGCGGCACGGGCCTGGGTATCTCGGGCCTCCTAGAGTGCTCATGTTGAAGGTTACGTCGCCAGTGCTGGCGCGATCGCTTTGAGGGCAAGGGGCACTTGCAGGGCCATTTGATTGCCGTCCGCCACCCTCGTCATCGACGCGGCCGAATGCCCCGCCTTCATGGGTGCTTCACGCGCTCTCGACATCGGCTGACGGCTGCGGTGGTGCGAGCACGGCGCTGCTGAATGGGCCAGCCCATGAGGCCTTAGACTCGCAGCGCAACAGCAAGGCTTTCGGGCATGAAAAAGAAGACGGCATCGAAGGTGGCCACACGGGGGAGCAAAGCGGCCGCCGCCGCAGCCCGCGGCGAAACCAAAGTCACCCTTGAAATGGTGGCTGAAGCTGCCGGGGTCTCGCCCAGCACGGTGTCCCGCATCCTGAATGGCACGGCCGTGGTCAGCGACGACAAGCGGCAAGCCGTGGACCAGGCAATCGCCACGCTGGGCTTCGTGCCCAACCCGGTGGCGCGCGGCTTGGCCGGCGGGCGCACCCTGAGCGTGGGCGTGGTCACGCAGTCCATCGACAGCCCGTTCTACGGCGGTGCGCTGCGCGGCATAGAAGACGAGCTTTGCCGCGTCGGCTACAGCCCTTTGTTTGTCAGCGGCCACTGGAATGCGGCGGCCGAAGCGCGCGCCATCGACGTGCTGCGCTCGCGCCGCGTGGACGGCATCATCGTGCTCACCGGTCGCCTCAGCGAAACCGCACTCGCCGCGCTGGCGCTGGCGCTGCCGGTGGTGGTGACCGGACGCAGCCTGGAGGCGCCGGGTCTCGTGTCGCTGCCCTTTGACAACTTCGAAGGCGGCCGCCTGGCCACGCACCACCTGTTGCAGCTGGGGCACCGCCGCATCGCCTTCATCACGGGCGACCCGCGGCACCCCGACGCCAAGGACCGCCAACGGGGCTACCGTGCCGCACTGCGCGCCGCAGGCCTGCCCTTCAACCCCGCGCTGGTGGTGCCGGGCCAGTACACCGAAGAGAGTGGCCGTATGGCGCTGGAGCGGCTGATCGACAGCCGCGAGCCCTTCACTGCCATCTTCGCTGCCAACGACCAGATGGCCCTGGGCGCGGCGCTGGGCCTGCACCGGCGCAAGTTGCGGGTGCCTGAAGACGTGTCGCTGGTGGGTTTTGACGACATCGCCAGCGCGCTGTATGCAATTCCACCGCTGTCCACCGTGCACCACCCGGTGTACGAACTGGGCCAGATCGCAGCCAGCGCGATGCTGCAACTGCTGGCGGGCGAAACGCCAGTGGTGGCCCTGCCGGCGCCGCAGTTCATCGTGCGCGAGTCAACGCGCCAATTTGCCGGGGCCTGAGGGCCCGAACTTCGAGACCGGCGAACCCGGCGTGAAGGGCGCAAACGGTGCGGCCTGCGCCACCCCTGAACCACAAGGCCGGCACGCCTTTGCAGCCTGCGCGCAGGCGCCGCAGCCAGCCCGGCCCGCACTAACCCTGGATTGACAGGCGGGTGTCGGACCCATACAGTGTGAAAGCGCTTTCAGAGCCGATCAGCACTGTCGTCTGCTGGCGCGCCACAGAACCATCCGCACCGCCAACTGGCGCTGTGCGACACGGAGCCACCCGATGCGGGACCAGGGACAGACCCAGCAGAAAGGCCACTGCGCGTGGATCGTGAACGCGCGGCTGCATGCTGCGTCAGTGGTCGGGTCAATGCTCGCCTTAGTGGCCGCGTTGCTAAGCCTGTGCGCCGTGCCGGCCCAAGCCCAGCGGGTGCTGACCGTGGCCGCGTTTCCGGCGGTTGACGAGATCGTCAAGGCCGCCATTCCGGCATGGAAGAAACGGCACCCCACGGTCGATATCAAGGTCGTGAGCCGGCAGTTCGCCGACCACCACACCGCCATGACCACGGCGCTGTCCACCAGCTTCTACCTGCCCGATGTGATGGCGCTGGAGGTCGGCTACGTCGGCCGCTTTGCCCAGGGCGGCGGGCTCGAAGACCTGGGCAAGGCGCCGTACAGCATCCGCCGCTTCGAAGCCCAGTACGTGCCCTATGCATTGCGCCAGGCCACCAGCCGCAGCGGCGCCATCGTCGCCGCACCCACCGACATCGGCCCCGGCACCTTGCTCGTGCGCAGCGACATCCTGGCCCGGGCGGGTGTCAGCGACGCTGAACTCACCCTGTCGTGGGAGAGTTATGTCGCCGCTGGCGTGAAGATCAAGAAGGCCACCGGCGCCTACCTGCTGGCGCACGCGCGCGACATCAAGGACATCGCCATCCGCACCGGCATCCAGCCCGGCGAAGGCCTGTACTTCGACCAAGACTCGCGCGTGCTGGTCAGCAGCCCGCGTTTTGTGCGTGCCTTCGAGCTGGCACGCCAGGTGCGGCAGAACAAGCTCGACGCCAAGGTCTCGGCCTGGAGCAACGAATGGAGCGAAGGCTTCAAGCGCGGCACGCTGGCCACACAGCTCAGCGGCGCCTGGCTGGCCGGCCACCTCAACAACTGGCTGGCGCCTGCCACTAAAGGAAAGTGGCGCGCGCTGCAGTTGCCCGAAGGCGCCTTTGCGGCTTACGGCGGCACCTTCCTGGCGATTGCACGCGGCGCGCCCGCGGCCAACAAGGCGCTGGCCTGGGAATTGATTGAACTGCTGACGCTGAACCGCGACATGCAGTTGGCCGCCTTCAAGTCGCAGGACGCCTTTCCTGCACTCGTCACCACCTACGACGACCCCTTCTTCGAGCAGCCCATTGCCTTTCTGGGCGGCCAGCCCGCGCGCGTGCTGTGGCGCGAAGCCACGCGCCACATCGGCGCCGTCGCAGTGCACAAGCAGGACGCCTTTGCCGCCGAAGTGATCGACACCGAACTCGACAAGGTGCTGGACCACGGCAAGGCGATAAGCACCGCGCTGGCCGATGCGGCCCGCTTGCTGGACAAGCGCGCCCGGCGCTGAATGACGCTGAATGCAGAACCGAATGCCGAACCGAATTTCGCACTGAATGCAAAACCGAACACCCGTCAAAGACTGCACCGCATGAAGCTGCCCCGCCTGTCGCCTGAATGGACGCCTTACGTGCTGCTGAGCCCGTTTCTGATCCTGTTCCTGGTGTTCGGCATGTTCCCGCTGGCCTTCTCGCTGTACCTGGCGTTCCAGACCTGGGAGCCCACCAGCGGCCTGGCTGCGATGCAGTTTGTGGGGCTGGAAAACTTTGCCTTTTCGCTGCAGGACGAATGGTTCTGGAAGTCGCTGAAGAACACTGCCTGGCTGGCGCTGGCCAGCGGCGTGCCGCAGCACCTGGTGGCCATCCCGCTGGCGGTCTTCATCCACACCAGCTTCAAGCGCCTGCGCAACGGCGTCGTCGGCGCCTACTTTCTGCCCTACATCACGAGCACGGTGGCCGTCGCCATCATGTTCAGCTCGCTTTTTTCCACCGACTACGGTGTCGTCAACACCGCGCTCGGCAGCCTGTTTGGCCTCGCGCCCATCGACTGGCTGGGCACGCCGGAAAACATCAAACCCGCCATCGCGATGATCGTCTTCTGGCGTTACGTGGGCTTTAACGTGGTGCTGTACCTGGCGGCCCTGCAGACGATCCCGAAAGACCTGTACGAAGCCGCCACGATGGACGGTGCGGGTTGGCTGCAGCAGTTTTTCTACATCACGTTGCCGAGCCTGAAGCCGATGATCTTTTTCGGCGTGACGCTGTCGGTGATTGGCGGGCTGCAGCTCTTTGAAGAGCC